>JAHFUH010000497.1 GCA_023265215.1 Acidobacteriota bacterium | reverse complement strand
TGACGCCGCCTGTGAAAAGTCCGAAACCGCTCAGGATGTTTGTTCCGCCCGGGAGCGTTAAAATCATTGGCCGCGGTGCTCCTACACCTCCAAATGAGGGTGTGTCATCCGGAAGGTTAAGCTGCGCCATGAGGGGATGCAGCCCGATCATGACCGTGTCGGGTTTCAGCGTCAGCGTATCTTTGATGATGTAACGTCCGCTCGGGAAATAGAGTGCGCGGTGTTCTGCGATCGCCTTTTGGATCGCGGCAGTGTCGTCAGTCGTGCCGTCTCCGGCAACGCCGAGCGTGCGAACGTTTACCCATTCCTCAGCCGGCGGCAGAGGCCGAATAGCTGGGGGCAGAGGATCCGGCATTTTGGCCAGGGCCGTAGCTCTGTAGATCATGTCGATTTTTCCCTCCATCCCCAGGCCCGGCACGATGAGCCCGTAATTGAAAGTCTCGATCCTGTACTGTTTTCCTTTGCCGGCCACCTCCTTCCCGCTTTGCCGGAAACGGGCAACCACCGGCACGTTCTTCAATACAGCGTTCTCAACCCCGACCTCGACGAGCGGGCTTTTCTCGTTGCTGATGACGATGGCGGGACCGGAGATGTTCTCGAAACGACAGTCTTTGACCCACAACTGGTCGTAATACTCCGGATCGATTTCGATGGCGGTGGGCACGTTTCGGAAGGTATTGCGGATCAGGGTGAGTCCAGCTTCATGCTCGCGAATGGCGGCCTTGTGCTGTCCCTCGAAAATTGAATCGATCAATGTGAACTGCCAGGCTGCCGAAGGCTTATCCGTCAGGATGCCGTAGGCCCCTCCATAGAAATGCAGATCCTCGGCCTCGTTTCCGATTTCGGTTAGGGCTGCAAGCCCCGATCCGATGCGGAAATCCATGTGTCTGAGAAAACAGTGCTGGGCGAAATGAGCGCGGATGGCGACGGCGGCGGGATTGCCCGCGCCAATTTCAAAATCGATGTTGCTCATCGCCGAATAGAAGGTTGCGGGACCGGCGTCTCCGATCGCATCATTCGGCGGCACGGTTCCCGGCGGCGGGAAGGGAACACGGAAGGATCCCGGAAATCCTTGGGAGGAAGGCGCGCCGCCACGGCCGGGGCCCGCACTGGCGGCCGGCGGGCGAGAGCCTGCAAACATCACCATGAGACCGATGCCTTCCTGATAACCCGGTGTGTTGTCGCCGAGCATGAATACGGGCCGCGTTGGGCCATACCCGTAGACTCGTACGCCTGCCCAAACGTAAATGGTGCGGGTCAGACGGTAACGACCCGGGGGCACGAAGACAATGCCCTCCCAGAGACTGCCTGCGGCTTTGTCGATAGCCTCCTGAATAGCGGAGCCGTCGTCGGCTACGCCGTCGCCGTGCACGTTAAAAGCTGGAGATGCCAGGTATACCGCTTTGGGATCATCGAGCCTGGTAGTCAGGGCGGATTGTGCTGCAAGTACGGAAGCGGCGCCGTGCAGTGCGATAACAAACAAGAGGCACTTGCGAATTGGGATTTTCATATCAGTAAACCTGTCTGTACATAATAGAGATTGCTGCCGGATTTTTGGAGCTGTGCGTTCACTTCGAATAAATTTCATGCGCGAGGATTGCCTTTAGGACCGAACATTCGCATCAAGCTTTTGGCAGGTTTTTGCGTCCGGTTGTTCAATTTTTCAAAACCTACAGTCGCGTTGATATAATCCCGCAGAATGGCTATGCCTGTCTCCAGATCTCCAGAAAGGAGACATGGAGACGCCTTCTCATAAAAGTTCATTCCGAAAAGCCGGGTCTTTTTGGATGCGAGCTTGAATAGTTTCTTTGAAATCGCGAGTTAAATGCATTGCTACATCTCCTCGGTTTTGCGTTTTTGTAGTCAGTCCAATGCTTCTGAGCGGTTAAAATGTCCTCGTTCTGTCATTCGCAGATTCTTGATTTTGATCCAGGCAGAAGGCCGTTCGTCAGAATAATAGCGCGTATCCTTCATTCGGATTTAAGCCTTTAAAAGTGCAACCTCACGATCACTGTTGCGGGTTTTGCACTGTGAAATCCAACGCTTGTCTGGCGAAGTTGTTTTTATTGTTTTTAACCAATAACAGAAGTACATAGTTTCCCGGCTCAATGGAATTATCCAAAACCAATTTCTTGCGGATCGGAATTCTTGCTAAATCGCTCACTCCGCCAAGTTCCACAGCTTCGAATTCACTTGCAAAAAGCACCGTCCCATCTTGAATAAGCATATACTGAGAAACCAAATCCGTTTTCTTCTCCTTTTGCAATCCCGCATTGTAAACCATGGCCGCATAATCGAAAGTCTCGCCGGGCAGGAAGCTTCTGAGCGCCGGACTCCTGCGCGGATCCATTTTTGCGTCAGGATAGAGCAGTTTTTGAGATTTCTCCGTTATTTCGGGCCTCGCCCAGGGGGCATCCTCCTCCCGATTAATGATAAAAATGTTCGAGAGAGAAATGTTGTTGTTTTTCAGATTTGGAATTTCCATATATTGATAAGCCGATCCTATTTTGCCGGATCCCTCGTCTTTGACGGCCGCCCGCACATAATAAGGCCCCGGGTTCTTAACGGGCAGGGCAAGTGAAAATTTGAGGCCGTGCTCTTTGATCCATGGAACATCCTCTTTTTTAAAGGAATATTCATAGCGCTGAGAACTAATATCCTGAATGTTATTATCCACATCCGAGGTTATACACAAGCCTGTTAGTGAAGCGGAAGGATTCCCATCTTTTCCTTCGACTATGCTTAAGTCCTTGGCTCCCAGGTGAAGCCAGGACTGAAGCAAATATCCTTTTTGTGGATCATCGATATACCCTGAGAACAAGCTGACCTTCAGATCGTTAAAACGAAAAGGAGAATAAATCGCATCTTTCAGCAAACCGGAAAAGCCTGGCTTACCCTCAGCGTCGATCTTCCCCAAGAAGCCATCACGAGTGTGGACTGTACTCCCCCGACGTGTCACCTTAATTTTTATTTTGTGAAAGGCATTTTTGTAATCATCCCTAAATGTGCCGGCGGGTGGGATATAAGTAATCAGATAATATCCTTTCAATTCCTCACTTACCCTGCCGACTCCACTTTTAGTGACAAAGAAATTACTGTTTTCAATAAAAAGCCCTCCGGTTTTTTGGGTCAATATAGGATTGCCTCTTAGCACTCTCGTCGACCCCAGGCCGCCAAATGGCCCTCCTATTGATTGATCGACATGGCCGTTCTCAGCCGAAAAGGCCGGGAGAATCGACTCGAGGCCCTCGAGGCCCCGCATATCGAACTGGTGAATTACAACTCCTGCGCGTAAGGCAGCATCACCAATGGAATTGTATCGATCTTCCATCTGTTTGATAGGCATGACACTACTAATAGGGATAGAGAATTGAATCAAGTACTTGCGCCCGGGCAAATCCTTGAGAGCATCGATACAGAAAGACAGTGACAACATGGGAGGCATATAAAAACCTGAGCCTGTTAGGCCCGGCATGATCCAGCGCACGTTATAAATCATTGCCAGTATGTGCCTCTTGTCCGAGGTGAATATTTGAAATGGGGTAGCACTTCCATATCCCGTCGCCACAATCGCCACCAGATCGCCCGACTGCATCTGAGTTTCCACAAATCTCTGCATAGCCTTGCGCGCGTCACTTACTTGAACAAAGGTCAAATTCTGATTATCCACAAGGAAGACAAACGTTCGCCGGATCTCATCATGCGTCAACATGGGAGTGGGGAGAGGAGGTATAGCTTTTGGATTCCGTGAGGAGCCGGATCGGACCTCCGGCTGTGGATTGTATTCATTGATGTATTTGGATGATAGGACGGTTTGGCGAGCGCCATCCTGAAAGACCTCGAATTCATTCGCATTCAGATCCGTGATTTGATGGCTCTTACTGTCCAAAACAACCGCGTCGATACGCACCTCCTCAACGCCGACGCGGATTTTGAAATCTTTTTCTGTTTGGCCGACGCCATCTTTGGACGTCACCATGCCAAGCCCCCAAACGCAAATCCATACGAGAGTTTGAGCCCAGTTGAATGCCTTGCACTTTCGGGTATGCGTTGAAAGCATCAAACCACTCATGGTTCGCCTCATCTTAAATAATCACAAATGCGGTTATCTACGGTCTGAAGTGTGGCATTGGACAATAAGCAGCCGGAGCGAAGAAGGATTCGGGCAGAGCCGGTTTTCATAATCCTGCATCCTTTATGCTTTTGTCTAAAGATCAGAATCAAATCTGCAAAGCTTGCTGTGATATTTAGGGAATGCTGAAAATTATAATATATACAGACGATTCGGCATAACAAAATGGTTCAAACGGGTGCAAACGGAAGTGGGACTCAAAAGCTAATGGGCTTATGCCCTGGGAGCGCCGGCGTCCTCGCCGGCAGGCAGGTGCGCACATCGGGAATTTCCGAATTAATCAAAGAGCTGCAGCGACTTGTAGGTTTTTTGGCAAACATATCT
>JAHFUH010000496.1 GCA_023265215.1 Acidobacteriota bacterium | reverse complement strand
TGGCGTACTTCTTTATAACCTGCTCGTTTTAATTTCGCGATTACTTCACGCGGCGTGTATGGCATCCTCAGGGATCTCTATCTGGCTTACAAACCCTTGCTTTTCAACCGGGATCTCTTTACCGCTGCTGCGAAGTTCTGAAATCCACCCTATGATGAGATCACGTGCAGCTTCCATCGCTCCCTCTAGTCCTAAGCCATGCGTAGTCAAATCCAAAGATGGGATATGCGCGTAATACCAGCCCGGTTTATCATCTTCATTTATTGGCTCCAGAATTACCGTATATCTCATTAGCATTTCTCCAGGCATAAGATGAATATAAGAGAGCATAACATAAGAATAGCAGCGCGATATATGTTCATCTTCATGGCTATTGAAACGCGCTCCCAACGATGACCAATAAGACACCCGAAGGCTTCCAATTAGGCGTTAAATATTTCTGTTCTATGGCTCTTACACTCTTGGCTTTATTTCCGGTTACAGGATACAGCAGTGAACTGCATCCCTTTTTTTATTGGAACCAATGATTTTACAACTCATATCATATCTATGGTTTACGATTACGACTGTCTGCTTGGAAAAATGGAAAACCTGCACTTAACGTAGTAATATAATTGAATAAAAGTGACACATAATCACGAGGAAAATGACCATCGGTTCGGCGGCGACTGGACAAGTGCAAGATTCAACGTCCTCGCCCTGCGGATTGCCGAGCACTTATTAAGGGGCTTGCGATAAGGATTTTATGGGCAAAGGATCAAATATTGAGTGGACCGAATCCACCTGGAACCCCGTCACTGGCTGCAACAAGATCAGCCCAGGATGCAGTCACTGCTATGCAGAACGACTCGCAAAGCGACTCAAGGCCATGGGGCAAGTGGATTACCGAAACGGATTTCAACTCGCCGTGCATGAGCAATCGCTGCAATTACCTCTCGCCTGGAAAAAGCCACAAATGGTCTTTGTTAACAGCATGAGCGACCTCTTCCATGAAAGTGTGCCGGAAGACTTCATCCAGCGCGTCTTTGCCGTAATGAACGAGGTCCGCATCCACACCTTTCAGATCCTTACCAAAAGAGCGGAACGATTGGCAGCTATTGCCAACAAGCTGCTATGGCCGCCAAACATATGGATGGGAGTCAGCGTAGAAACAAAGCATTATAATTTCCGGATCGACCACCTTCGCAACGTCCCGGCTAGCACGAGATTCATTAGTTTCGAGCCACTCCTGGCATCAGTGGGCGCCATCAACCTCAATGGCATTCATTGGGCAATAGTCGGCGGCGAATCAGGACCCAAAGCACGCCCAATACAAAAGGAATGGGTGATCGAGATCAAAGAACAGTGCAATGATGCCGGCATTGCGTTCTTTTTCAAACAGTGGGGTGGCATTAATAAAAAAAAGACCGGCCGACTCCTCGACGGCAAAATATGGAATCAGGTGCCCACGAGAACACCTGCCATTCCTTAATCTCATGACGAGGAGGAAATGCCAACGAACCGGCAGCTATTCCTTCCAGAAAAACGCCACGGATTGCACTGATTTCACGGCTGGCGGCATTCACTATTTGCGGAGCATGCCTCGGGAATGGAAAGTGGCAGCAGCCCGAAGAGGCGCGGCGGCGGGCGGGCATCTGCTTTGTTGCCGCTCCTCGACGATGGCACAGCATCGCCTGCGTCGTGGCGCCTCGCATCTGCCGGCCTGGCGCTCGCGCCAAAATGCAAAACGTCGAAAAACTGTACGATTAAGTTCCAAGAAGATGTGTTACGCTAGCGGTAGCTGCTTGCAAGCATTCCTTAAGACATAAGCAAAGGAGGAATGAAAATGGGTGAAACAATACGCGCCCGAGTCAAAGGAGGGCTCCTCGAGCCCCTTGTAAAGACCAATCTCCCGGAGGGAAAGGAGGTGCTAATTACCATTATCGGCGTTTCAGAGGATCGGGACGATGGGGCCTTTCTCCGCTCAAAGGGGAGCTGGAAAGGGCTCGTTGATGCCGAAAAGTTGATCCGCGATATCTACGAGGACCGATTGATCGACACCAGGGAGGAACCAAGGTTTTGACGACTGCCTATTTGGTGGATACCGACTGGGTCATCCATTGGCTGCACGACCATGAGCCTATTCAGCGGCGCTTGGAGGAACTACGGATTCGAGGGCTCGCCCTCTCAGCGGTTTCCTTGGCTGAACTGTGGGAAGGTGTGCACTATTCCCGCAATCCCCAGGAAAGCGAACGAGGCTTGCATGATTTCATGCAGTTGGTATCGCTTCTCGGCGTGGATGAAGAAACTTGCAGGCTTTTCGGCAAGGAACGAGGCCGGTTGCGCGCCGAAGGCAAGCGCATCGGCGATTTCGATCTCTTGATCGGCGTCACGGCCCGCCAACATGATCTTACTCTTCTCACCAACAATCGCCGGCACTTTGAGAACATAGAGGATCTGCGGATCGAAAGCCTCCTCTCTCAATAATCGGTCTCTTTCAAGCCTCCTGCCATGATCGAACCACTCCGGCGAATTGAAAAATAGGGACGTTCTCCATCAAAATGCTTGGGGCGGCAACCGGGATTCGTCCGGTGAGAAGTGTGAATAGTGGGGAGGCCTTCAATTTATTTGCCACTTTCTTTTCCTGCCTAACAACTTGGTACGTGTATAGCAACATGTCATCATAGGTGTCATGATAAAAACCAATGCTTTGGCGCTGCGTCAAAATCTCGGTTCCGTAATTGATCAGTTGCAGAAGAACGGCGAGCCTATCCTGGTTGAGAAAGGCCGCCAACCGGTAGCCGTTCTGATTTCGCTCGAAGATTACAAGAAGCGCTTTGTCGACGTCATTGCCGATATCGAGCGGCGAGAACTGGTGAATAGAATCCGTGCTGCCAATATTAAGCTTCCAGCGAAGAAATCCTCCCTTGAGATCGTGCGGGAGATTCGTTCCTCGTGCTGACCATTATTGATACTTCCGTAGCAGTGAAATGGTTTGTTGCCGACGGTGAGCCGAAGCGAAAAGAAGCGCTGATCGTACTCGATAATATATGCTGCGAGCCTCATCGCTATGCGGTTCCGGAGCTTTTCTTCAATGAAATGCTTGCTGTTTTCTGCCGCTTAATAAGCAACGCTTCTGAAATTAAAGAGCACATGCATAGTCTTGAACAACTCGGATGGGAACGCATCGGAAAACGTCGAAAAACTGTACGATTAAGTCCCAAGAAGGTCCAGGCAGCTTAAATCTTTTATAGAGCATGTAATCCCACAAGTGCCTAGTGCGGAATCGGGCGGTTCGCTGCGCGTCCCGTAGAAGACCACCTTCGGGAGTTTGGCAGTGTCGTCCCATATCATCTATAAGCCTGTTTTGTTTTTTTTGGCTTTTGTTCTTCGGCGAAATACCACAGCTATCGCAGGGAGGTAGGTGATGAAGCATTACCATTTACGGAATTGTCAGCGCCACGAAGCTCATTGAAAGGAGGCCAATCCTATGAAATCCGGCAAGAGCATGAGTGTTTTCCGCATTGCACTTCGGCGCATTGATGCCGTGGGTTGCAAGTGCCCGAACAACTGCTGCCTGATAAGATAGGTCGAGCGATGCTTTGTCGTGGTCGCATGATCTGGAGTATTTCGCCGCCAGCTGGACTTATCCCATTTCTCTTAGCTCGGATCCCGCAGGGCAAGCAGTGAAGCAGCGGAAACAGAAATACTGGTTGCCAATGAAGCTCGCTTGCCAGAGGCTGCGGTATTCAGGGCTGTCGAGCATCGCCTTCTTTTCCGCTGGACTGGCGTCACTGTAGCGTGACCAGAAGGCAATGTGTGCTTGTATTCCATAGGGTTGACTGATTCCCATGCACTTCAGCCGGTCCGTTTTTCCCTCTTCGTCCAGGGCTCTCGCCGGACACGTATCCACGCAGAGTTCGCAGCCGGTGCAGTAGTCCCCCTCCACTGCGGGATCGGAAGGCAATTCCAACTTTGTCAGGACCGCACCGAAGACGATCCGTGTTCCGAAGCGTGGGTGGATTACCAGATTGTGACGGCCAAAGACCCCCAGCCCGGCTCCCACGGCGGCGTGTCGCAGGGAAACTTCGGCAATGCCGGCCTTCTGAGGATTCACGAGGTCCATTGGATAAGAAAATCCAATGGACATAGCCGGGCTGCCGAGCCGGCTTTCGACGAACCGGACAAGCCGGTAGCACGAAGCGCGGATGAACGCCATCACATCGAGCCTTCCGTTCATCGCGACTTGAGGGCTTGGACTGACGCAGGAAGAGGACTCTCTGGATGCGAGAACTATGATGGACCGCACGCCCGGGAAAAGTGAGTCGATACACGGCGACAAGGGGCTTTGGTAATCGTCCGCGGAAGCAAATCCCACGTCGTCCACTCCCAGGCTCAGGGCAAAACTGCGGAGTCTCTCCTTCATGCTCTATGCTCCTCGCGATGTTGGTGCAAAATAGCGGATGAATTCTTCAGCCATTGCATCGATG
>JAHFUH010000495.1 GCA_023265215.1 Acidobacteriota bacterium | reverse complement strand
CTTCTTTATCCGTTGGCGGAGCCGGCGCCGACATCGGCTTCCTTCCCGCCTCCTGATGAAAAAAATGCTTGACAGGGCTTTCGGAGCGCAATTAGGTTCGGGATGGGATCGTAATAAGCGAGCTCTGGGTGAGTCCGGCTCCTTTTCCGAAGCATTTCGTGACTCATTGCTGATGCGAGCAAGCTCCAAAAACAACCGGCTGCGAATGGCGCAGCAATATCCGATGAGGTCGTCGTTCATGAGTGACGTGTTGTCTCCAGGGGTTTCGCAGGCAGGTACTCAACCCATCCGGTCGATCGCGCAAATCCTGATCCGTGGGATGGAGAGTTTCGTCGTGATTAGGGCGATCTTCTCAGTTTCCGGGAAGATGGTCGGCATCACGAACGCCCCGGTCTCGCTCAAAACGACCAGAGTCTTTGCGACGCAGAAGATCTACTCAGGGACCCTGAGCAACATCTACATCAACAAAAAGATGGTATTTGCCATCGAGACCGGGGTCTACGCCTCTTCTACCACGGTTTCCGTTGCATTGACCAAGGTCTTCGCCGCTTTGACCTCAAGCTATGTTGCATTCACCTCGATCTTCGTCGCTTTTACATCGGTCTACATCGCATTGAGCCCAATCTATGTCCCGTTGAGCTCCATCTACATCGTATTGAGCTCGATCTACGTCGCGTTGAGCTCAATCTATGTCGTCTTTACCATGGTAAAAGACGATTGCCAAGCCCGTGATATAGCGTGGGTTTAGCGCTACATCCGGTTTTTACTTCAATCTATGTCACGTAGAGCTCGATCTACGCTGCTTTGATCTCGGTCTTCGTCGTCTTGAGCTCGATCTACGCTCCTCTTACTGTGATCTACGTCGCTTTGACCTTGGGCTACCTCCCTTTGACCTCGGTCTATGTCGCATAGAGCTCGATCTACGTTGCTTTGACCGTGCTCTACGTCGCTTCGGTCGAGGTCTCTGCGACACACACCTTTATCCCCGAGGCGGAGACCATCTCTCCGGTATCGGACACCTGTTTGTTCCCGGCCGACACCAAGGCCCCCATCTCGGAGAGAACCGCCGGCAATGTGCCGGTGGCCTTCTCGTAACAACAACCAACAAACGATCTACTTAAGGAGATAGGATTATGCCTCAATCCATCAGAATTGTGGACGGATTCAGAACCCAGGCCAATGAACAGATCGCTACAGTAGCCGGCACCATTATCACTGGCCTGACCAACAACCCCGCTTTCCCTTCTCCCCCGGTCGACCTGAACGCAGTCCAGGCTGCTGTCGACGATCTGAACGCCGCTCTGGCGGCTCAGCCTCATGGAGGGACGGCCGCTACGGCGGAGAAGAATAGCAAACGAGCAGTCCTGGTAGCGCTCCTGCGCAAGCTCAAGAACTACGTTCAGGACAACTGCGGCAATGACCCCGCGGTTGCTCTGTCGAGTGGCTTTCCAACCGCGGCCAGCACCCGTACGCGTTGGGCTCTGGCAAATCCATCCATTCTCAATGTCAGGCTCGGCAATAGCGCCGAACTCGTCCTGAAAGTCACACCCATTGCACGAGCGAAGTGCTACGAAGTGCAGCTGGCGGCCGTGGGCGCCGGCAACACTCCGGGACCCTGGCAGACCGCCGGCTTGTTCACCGATTCGCGGTTGATGACCGTCAACAGCCTAACCCCGGGAACAACCTACGTGTTCCAGGTGCGGGCCGTCGGCGGAACGACCGGCTACAGTGACTGGAGCAATCCGGTATCCCGCATGTGCGGGTAGCTTCGTTGCTGATATTGCCCTGGGGAAATCGGGGGAAAGGGGGACAGTCACGGTGTCACGGGGGGAAACGGATGACTGTCCGCCTTCCAGCTCTGGATAAGATCGCCGGCTTCCTTGCTGTGGCTGAAGAACTCAAAGGGGCACCGGGGTGAGTTGATTCACTCATTTTGAAGTAGGCAAATTGAAGGTGACCGGAATGCTGCAGGGGACGCGAAATACGCTGAGTACGCGAAATAAACGCGGACAAATCAAAATGTTTATTCGCTTTTGGAATGTTTATGTTCAAGGGCAGCTGATCGTTGGATTTCGGCCACGAAAATGAAAGCTTCCCTGTCGGCTTGAAATCCCCGAAAAGAACATCGGTCAATCCAAGGCCTTCAGTCCCCGGCAGAAAAGCGGCCATGAACGCATCCGCCTGCGGCAGCACATCGTTAATAATCAGCGGGCGGCCGGAAATCAGGATGACGAGGACCGGGATGCCGGATTTCTTCAGATTGGCGACAACATCAATATCCGCCTTTGCCAGAGACAGGTCGGCGCGGTCTCCAATCCCTTCAGCATAGGGCGTTTCTCCAATGACTGCGATTCCCAGCGAAGCGCCCTCCGCTCCCGAGCCATCCAGGGAATAGGTCACCTGTGTTTTTCCCGACACGGACTTGCGGATTGCCTGAAGGATTGTCGTGCCGCCCGGAGTAACCTCTCCGCTCTGGCCCTGCCACTGAATAGTCCAGCCGCCACACTGGTTCCCTATGTTGTCGGCGATTTTCCCTGCCACGTGAATGCGGGCAATCTGTTTGGAAATCGGCAGAGTCTTTTTTTCATTCTTCAGAAGCACCACCGATTTGCGCACCGCTTCCCTGGCCACAGCCCGGTGTTCCGCCGATCCGAAGGTCTTGTGCAATTTCCTATCCGCCATTTGGGACCGGTTCTTGTCCATCAAACCCATGGCAAACTTTACCCGCAGAATGCGCGTCACTGCGTCATCAATGCGAGACATGGGCACTTTGCCTTCATTGACGAGTTCTTTCAGCTTCGTGAAATAATCGGCGTAGCTGTTGGGAACCATGGCCATGTCCATGCCGGCGTTGATTGAAATTGCTATGGCGTTCTTATAATCGCGGTCGATCTGGGTAATGGCCTCATAATCCGAAATCAGAAATCCTTCAAAGCCCAATTCCTGTTTCAGGATTTCGGTGAGAAGCCGTTTGCTGCCGGAACACTTAACTCCATTCCAGCTGTTGTAGGAGGGCATGATGCTTCCAACACCCGACTTTACCGCGGCTATATAACCGGGCAAGTGGATGCGGCGCAACGTCGCCTCATCCATTTTTGAATCCCCCTGGTCCCACACAGTGCGGCCGGCGCCACCCGCCTGATTGCCACGAGCAGGAGAGATACTGGCTGAAGTTCCTCCGTCAGCCACAAAGTGCTTTGCGCAGGCAAGGATTGATAGCGGATTGCTAAAGTCAGTGCCCTGCATTCCCAGGGTCTCCGCTCCTCCAAGACTGCTGACAACCGCCGGGTCTTCCGAAAAGCCCTCATAGGTTCGGCCCCAGCGGATATCCTGCGGTACCGTGACACACGGGCCGAAGGTCCACTGGATCCCGGTGGCGCGGACTTCTTCCGCCACAATCCTTCCTATCTTCTCGACCAGCGCCGGATCACGCGTGCAGCCGAGAGCTATGTTGTGGGGAAACATGACCGCACCCAAGACGTTGCTGTGACCATGAACTGCGTCGATACCGTACAGAATGGGAATCGCCAGCCGCGTCTTCATTGCTTCGGCTTGGACGTGATCGTATAAATCAGTCCATGCCTGCAAAGAATTGCCTTCTTTGGGATCGGAATTCCCGCCGCTGAGCACGGAGCCAATGAAATATTTCTGCATGTCCCCGGGTTTGCTGAGAACCCGGTCCTGCTCCGGTTGCGTCATCTGACCGATTTTTTCGTCAATGGTCATTTTCGACAGCAGCTCTTTCACTTGAGAATCATAGCTGGAAAGCCGTTTCGGAACGCAAGAAGCCGTAAAAAACAGAAATCCTGTCAGAAGCAAACAAAGCAAAGCCCCGAGCCCAGCGCAGTGTTTCATGAACAATCTCCTCCTGTGGTTTGCGCGATCCATGCACCTATTTGAAGTGACTATTGTACGCAACTTCACATAGGAAAATAAATGTTTCATTGGCATTCCCTGTTCAGGGTTCAACCGTTCGGGGTCGGGGTCGGGGTCGACATTTGAAATAACCCTGATACTGAAAAGCCACAGCAAGCCGTCCTCTGTTGGACTCACTTGTTTCTCTGAAAAACCGACCCCGATACCGACCCCGATTTCAGACGTTCGAAACGGGAACCCTGAGCCCTGACAAAAGAAATAGCGAGACGACGCTTTTCCATGTAGAATTGCGGCCAATTGCAAGTTTCAAGGAGATAGTTATGTTCAGATCTTGTTCGCGCAGGAACCTTTTCCAAATGGCAGGAGCTGCAGCTGCATCCATGCTCGGCAGTCGCATCACTTTCCCGCAGCAGCCAAAGCCCGATGCCGCCACGCAAAATGCAATGAGAGGCTTTATTATCACTCATCCGGATCCATTCCCGGCCCTGGAAACACGCGCTACCGTATCGCTTGTCCGGGGAGAAAATCGCCGTAAGATGATCTACGAAGCCCTGCTTGCAATTGACGATCAGATCAAACCCAAGCTGAAGAACAAGACA
>JAHFUH010000494.1 GCA_023265215.1 Acidobacteriota bacterium | reverse complement strand
GCTCATTCAATCGAAATCGCTAACCCCGGCCTTGCGGCCGGGGCTATTCACTGCCGGCCCTTCGGGCCTGAGCCGAACGAACATTTAGACTCTGGAGAATCGCCGTGATGCGTCATCTACCCACAGTGTCAACTGTGTCCTGCAGCGAGGGCAAAGCCGGGGGTTTACCTTAAAGCGAATTACGCACGGACCAAAAAAGAACGCGGAATTCGCGGACGACGCAGAATAACGAGGATAAAGCAATTAATTTGTCAGCGTTCTTCCGTGTAATCCGCGTATTCCGCGTTCCTTAGACTGTCGTATCCTTATTCAATAACCAGGGGAACCCGCTGAAAGTGATTCACGCCGGCAACCTCGTCACGCACGTGCACCTGCAGAGTATAGGTTCCCTTTTTGAAATTCTTGAGAGGAAGAGAAATTGCGACCGTAGCCTCTCCCTTCCGTTCGTCGTCCTGCATTCCGGGAGGCCCGCCACCCATCCGGCCACCAAAATCACCTCCACGTCCCCCTCCTGGAAACCCACCGCCCGGCATCCCACGCCCCGCCATATCGCCGCCGCCACGCGCATCGCCGCCGCCACGCGCATCGCCGCCTCCGCGCGCATCGCCGCCTCCGCGCGCATCGCCGCCTCCGCGCGCATCGCCGCCCCCACGGCGACCGCCGCCAAAGAGGAATCCACTTCTTGTCGTGCTCCATTCCTGGACATATTTGGGTTGAGTTTCAAGAATTTTGGTGTTGTCCCGTATCAGGACCAGATCCGTTTCGATGCAGGGCTTCTTGGATTCTTTGTCTTCCGCTGCGCCATAGACCTGGAAATAGACATATACGGTCTGTTTTGCAACAAAGACGTTTCCAATGCTCGGGATTATTTTCCTGTTTCCGACTACCAGAGGATCATAGCCGGTGAAACCTGCCTGCTGCAATCTGCCCGTTGCGCCCTGGTGCGAAACGCCCGAGCCGCTGCTATCCCGAGAACTGCTCAGCTGGTTACCCAATACTACCGAGCTGGTTGTCAGCTTTTTCAAATCAAGAACCGGCACCTCCAGCGGCTGTTCGAAACTTCCCATTTTCCCGGTTTTGTTGTCCCTCACCAGGAACTTCATTTTATAATCACCCGGCTTGAGCTGAAAACCGGTCGAATAGAAAATGCCTCCGGCTTTAATTTTTTCAACTTTGTCCGCAGGCAATTTCAGCTGGACGGAATCTCGGGCGACTCCGGTTACTTTTCCCTTGGCATCAATTGCCTGTGCCATAAATTCAAATTTGCTTTCACGATTGGCGCCATTTACCTCGAATTCCAAACCATCGCCGTCCAATTCAAGAGATATAGGCACATAGGCTATGCTGTTGTCTTTTCGAAAGTAGTTCGCCTGCAATATCAACGGCACATCCACAAAAGGCCGATCGACGTTCAGCGCCTGCTGCAACTGCAAGTCTCGTTCCTGCTGATTAAGCTGGGCAAAATGCTTTGCTGCGAAATATCCGGGCCTGTGCTCGATCTTCATGCCGGGCTGTGTCACCTCGACACGAATCTTTCTGTATTTGCCGTCTTCTTTTGGATTCGAGCTGAAGTACCCAATGACGTAGTAAATATGAGAGTCCAGCTGAACTTGCTTCATCGCAAGGCTGAGGTCATTGGAATCCGTGAAGGTTTTGCCGCCGGTATCATGGGAAAGGGTCGCCATTGTCTCCTGTGAGCCGGAGAGGTTCGAACGCTGGCTCGACATGGACCTGCCGCTGAACATCCCCCTACCGGAACTGGCCTGAGAGGCGCTGCCTCCTGGCGGAAGAGCGACGAGACCCCGCGTATCCACGGCGTAGATCGACATGTTCGACCTGTTGGCATTGTCGACAGTGGACCGTATTTGGGCGTCATTTTCGTTGCCGGTTGTTCTTCCTGAGCCCGAAAAATAGAGCATCGATTTCCGCTCCGGAAATTCACGATACATCTTCGCCAGGTTTTCGATGGCCGCAAGACGCCGGTCGGTATTGAATACATCGAATTGAACGGTGTCGGGAACATAAACGTCTCCCGAAGTATCCGCATCGCTTAGATCTTCTGCGGACTCTCCCGTGTCCGGCTCAGAGAAGCTTGCCAGAGTTTTCAGCAACAGCGCCCGATCGTTGGTAAAATCCTGAACAAGATTGAGCGAACTGTCATAGCTTGCGATTGCCATCAGGTCTTGCGGTCCTGTTTGCTTGGATATAAATTCAGTCGCCGCGTCGACGGAACGAATTAGGTTTTCTGTCCCCAATGAACTCAGGTCAAAAAACATGATGACCAATCGCTTGCCTGCCAAATCTTCTTTCTTTACCGGTTTATCGGGCTCAAGTCCCAGGTTAATTGGCGTTGGGGTGTTCGCGGGCGCAGCTTCTGCTTTCACCGGTATCACTTTGGGCTCAGAAGCCGCTGCCGCTTTCGCCGGAGTTACCGGAGCCGCCGGCACTGCCTCAACCGGTTGACCGCCTATCGCGATATTCTCGGCAGCGAAAGTAACAATGTCCTGAGGGATGTTGTCTTCGTAGACCTTGAAATCCTCTTTTTTCAATCCCGGGAGCAGGTTGCCTTTGCGGTCGCGCACACTTATATCAACAACCACCATCGCCGCTTCCACGGAAAAAGTGGGCGTCTTTCTTGGGACAACCGGCTGCTGCTGCGGCTGCTCTTTTTGCTGAACGGGGAAACTGAATGCCGCCAGGCTCAGGATCAAGCACGCCATCCAATAAATCGAAATTCGGAATTGATAATTGGAATTTCTATTTCCGGTCATATCATCTCACTCAATAGGAACTGCTTTTTCAAGGCTCGATCCTCTGCGATTTTGCAAAACACAGAGGCTCGAGAATAACTTCGCCGAGATAATCAGAATCTAATGTTCAGTCTTGCGGTCATGCTGCGCATCCCGCGGGCTCCGGTGACCTGCCCAAATGTGTTCGAGTTCACAGTCGTGCCTATGCCGGACCAATTGGGATGATTGAGAAGATTTTGCACATTCCAGTTGAGATCGATCGTGCGGTTACTTTCATCCAGGCGAAAGCTTTTCCGAACCGACATATTCACCGTAACCGATCCAGGACCGGTAATCGAATTGCGGCCCGCAGTTCCGTATTGCCCGGAGGGAATAGAAAAAGCAGCCGTATTAAAAAACTCCTGGATCGACCGTTGATTCTTGGGAATGCTAACCGTAACGCCGGTGGCATCCGCTCGCAGCGAATTGTATAGAGCGGCGCCTGTGCTGTTGCCGCTGCTGTTTATGTACCTTGCGGTGAGTGGGGAGCCGCTTGACATCGTGAGGCTGCCGTTAAAATTCCACCCGGCAACAAAGTTGAGCAGCTTGTCCGAAGAATTTGTGAAAAACAGCCTGTTCTTGCCAAAGGGAAGATCAATGCCCGAACTTACCTGGAAGTTATGTCTCTGATCCTGGCTGCTCAATCCGCGCTCGCCTCTGAGATTATTGTCATTCTGGGCTACGGTAGAAGAACCTCCGCCGCCGGAACCCTCGTCGATTGTCTTCGACAAAGTATAGTTACTCGACATGTTGAATCCGCGGGAGAAACGATGAGAGTATTGGACGCTCACGCCGTTATAAATCGAGTTGGCTCCGTTGGTTTGATACTGGAAAAGACTGGCATTCGTGGAACGATTGGGGACTCGCATAAAATCGAGATCGGTCCCTTTCGAACCACTATACCCTATCGTCACAACATTGACTTGTGTCAGGGCTATCTGGAGATCCAAATTCCATTGCTGAGCGTAAGGCGCTCTGTAATTCGGATCTATGGCATAGGTGTTCAGTATGGTTAAGCTCGGAATTGCTGGGAACCCGACTCGCAGAGAAAGAGGATTCGCTCGGGTTGAGGCAATGTTCTGGTTGACTGCAAACGGCGATTGATTCACCAACTGACCGGTGATTGACGAAAAACCGCCTGTGTCGTAGCCGATACTATAGCCGGCTCTAAACACTAAGGGAGATTTTCTTGTCGGCTTCCAGGCAAGGCCGATGCGGGGAGCAATATTATTGCGATCGGCGCTTACAATTGACCGGGGGAAATACTTATGGCTTAACGACCCCTCCTGGTCGGGAAACACCTGCTCAATTGCCGTGAAAGCAGAATTTGTGTCCAGGCTGACCATCCGATTGTATTTTTCGTAGGTCGGCCCGCTATACTCATATCGAACTCCTATATTGAACGTGAGGTTGGAATGATACTGCCAGTTATCCTGCGCATAGAAGCTATAGGAGCGATTCCGGAGATAGGTGCTTTTCCCATAAGGATTGATTTGGGGATCGACATATCGCCGGGAAGTAGAATAAGGCAAACCAAGCAGGAAATCGGCAAAATCATACCCCGAGCCTGTAATCTGGCGTCCGGTGGAATCGAGAAGCGCCGTTGAATACCCTGAGAAACTGAATGTGCCTCGTCCGTTGGAATCGCTATAGGTATTGCGCTGAGTCGCAGCGAACTGACCTCCGAACTGGAGACTGT
>JAHFUH010000493.1 GCA_023265215.1 Acidobacteriota bacterium | reverse complement strand
GAAACAGATTAACAACTAGCCGCGGCTTAAATCGGGAGTCGGGGTCGGTATCGGGGTCGGCTTTTAAAAAGCGATCCGGCCCTACTCACCCTGAGAGCGCCAATGTCTCGCTTAATTCTAAACAAAAATATTTGAAATTTAGAATATCGAACAAGGAATTTTGAACCGCAGAAGTGAAGCACTTCGAAATTCAATATTTCTTGTTCGATATTCTGCGGTTCAAAAACACCATCGATCCAATTGAGTAAGTATCTAAAATATGCAGCTGGTCAAATCAGGGCGGAGTCCAAAAGCTCGACCCCGATACCGACCCCGACCCCGACTCCGAAATTCAGCATTGCGCGTCCCATCAAATAAGCCCCTGTTTCTTCAATTCCGTTAGCTGCGAAGCCTGCAGCCCCAGGTGCTTGAGGTAAGCCTGTTCGTTATCGTAGCCCGCAGGGCGGCAAACCCACCGGGTTCTGAGCGGAGTCTCAGTCATCTTGTATTGCGCCTGCGCCGTGATGATCGCGCCGTAAACCGGATCGTTCACCGGAGCAAAGATCCCACGGTCCAGCCAGTTGGCGTCCTTCATGCAATCTTCGGGGGACAGGATGGGCGCCACCACGCAGGTAATCGGCGCCAGGCGGCCGTGCTTTGAATAGTCGAGCGACATATTCAACAGCTCATCGCTCGTGTATTTGCGCGTTTCTTCAAAGACCAAAGCAGACCATTGAAGCTGCGCTTCCTTCTTCGTGAAAGGAGCGACACTGGTCCAGGAACTCGCGCCCCATTCATCCCACTTCCCCACCATGTCTGCGAAGGCCTGCCACATCTCGAGCCTCAGGCCGCCGAGAAAAACCGCTCCGTCCTTCGTAGGCGCGAAGCAGTAAAGCCACAATGCCGTGTCGAGATTGCCGAATCGTTCGTTGATCTGCCCTTCGTGCTCATACCAGAGTGCCACGAAATCATCGATGCGCGCATATGCTTCCGCGGTCGCAATATCCAATGCCTGCCCTTCCCCTGTTGCCATTCTCCAGTGTAGAGCCGCCAGAATCCCCATGGCCATGAATGAGCCGGACATGAACCAGGCGATCCACGGACCTGATTTGGTGGGAACCGCCCACGGGCACTCCTCGTAGGTTTTGCCGTCGGGGAGCATTTCTCCCGTGTCGTACTGGAATCCCGACATGGCCTGGGCAATGTTATCGTAATCCGGCATCCTGCTTCTGCTTCTCGGCCCGAAACCACCAAAGCCGGTGAGCGAAGCAAAAATCAGTCTGGGATTGATCTGCTTCAGCTGCTCATACCCGATACCCCAGTCGTCCATCGTCCCGGGCTGAAAAGTTTCGATAAGCACGTCCGCCTTTTTTGCAAGTTCCTTCAGCATTTCCCTTGCCGCCGGCTGCGCGAGGTCCAGGGTGATGTGGAGTTTATTTCTTCCTTCGGTCAGGTAATTCAGGCCTTCGCCTTTGTACACTATCCCGTAGGGAGTGCAGGTTCTTATGAAGTCGCCCCCCGGAGGCTCGATCCGGAGCACCTCGGCGCCGTGTTCGGCCAGCACCGAAGAGCAGTGGCTTCCTGCAAAACTTCTGGAACTCAAGTCCAGGACGAAGAGATCGTCCAGCGCTTCCGGCCTGGTGTGGGCAATTTTCGGATCGTCTTTTTCCCTGACCCAATCCGACCAATCCGACCAATCCGATCTTTTCTTATTGCTCATTTCAGCGCCTGCGCTAGATTGTGGTTTTAAGGTAGACGCGGCGAGACGCCGCGTCTACCTCAACCCCGCTTTGCCGTCCCATCCCGGCGGCGGCCGCCGCCCCTGCTGGTCCTTCCACTTGCCCAAAGCCCCGCACTCGTAGAGCTGCTTTATTTCATCGTCGCTCTTGCCCAGGATGCTTTTCATCACGAACTCATTATCGAATCCAACCGGCCGCACGGACCATTTGGTTTGCGGCGGTGTTTCCGACATCTTCACTGGAAATTCATAATTGCGATACTCCCCGTATAGAGGATCGTTGATTTTGGTTCGAAAATCGCGCGCTTTGAAATGTTCGTTTTCCACCAGATCTTTTCCGGTGTAGAGGTGAGTGGCGGCGAAGCCGTGCTTTTCGGCCAGAGCCTCGATCTCGCGGACCTTCTTTGTCCGTGCCCACGCGGCAATTATTTTGAGGATTTCGACGGCATTCTCTTCTTTAAGCCGAGTCAAATGATCTTTGAACCTGGGGTCTTCAGCCAGTTCCGGTTTGCCCATGGCGTTGCACAATCCGGCAAACTCCTCGGGCGCCGGCGCGGCGAGCGCGATAAAATCGTCATCGATTGTGCGGAAAGTGTCCGCCGGACAGATGGACACATCCCGGTTGCCGGCCGGTTGCGCTGCTTGGCCCGTGATCTGCTGATACGGCCAAACCCACGACATCGTCCTCATAATGTTTTCAGTCTGGGAAAATTCGATGAACTGCCCTTCCCCGGTTCTGTCCCGGTGATGGAGAGCAGCCAGGACCGCAATCTCCGCGCACATCCCTCCGTAGTTGTCCCCGATGTAGGCGCGCATTTTGAGTGGCGTTTGGCCTGGGGAGCGCGACATCCACGAATATCCGGTGAGCGCCTGGGACGCGCCGTCATTGGAGGGCCTGTTCTCTTTTGCGTATTGCCCCCACTGCCCGTATCCGTTTTTGGAGAGGAAGATTATGCGGGGATTGATCTCCTTTATTTCCCTGTATCCGATGCCCCAGTCCTCCAGCACTCCCGGCCTGAAATTGTTTTCCACGATGTCGCATTTGGCCGCAAATTCGCAAAAGATTTTCCGGGCTTCGGGCTTGTGCAGATCGAGTCCCACCCAGTATTTATTTTGATTGATATGGAGGAGCAGAGGACTCTGGTCTTTGTAAAACCAGCCGAAAGGATTCAGGGAGCGGGTGACGTCCCCCTGCGGCGGGATCTCGCACCGGATTACTTCGGCTCCCATTTGAGCCAGCAATGCGGGCCCGATAGGGCCCAGCAGCATGGTGCACACCTCAAGCACCTTGATGTCCTGCAAAGGCGAAGGCCTGGAAGCTTTCTTCTTCTTGTAATCCTGCCACGTTTTTTCTGCCATGTGGATCCACGTTTTACTATAAAAATGCCACGGATTACACGTTTAAACGCGGAAAATAATACATTTATCCGCGGCATTCCGCGCCATCCGCGGAATTATTGGAATTATCAGTGATAATCCTGTTTCTTTTGGTTCAGGCTGCCCAGATTGTCGCAACATCATAGGCAGCAAACACCCGGTCGGCAGTTAGGATGGTGAGTGCCTCAGTTTGGGCTTGTGCAATCAAGATTCGGTCGAATGGATCCCGATGATGCGCGGGCAAACCGAACACCCTCAGCGCATGGGTGTGTTCCACAGGCAATCCATGGATACTGAAGGCCGTCATGCGGCTCGGGATGTATTTCTCCGGCGCTTCGGGCAATCGAAGCTTGCCCAGTGCGGCTTTAATGGCAATTTCCCATGAACTGGCTGCTGAAAGAAACAGAGTCTGGGCAGGGTCGGACAACAGTTCTCTTGCTTCTTTGTTCAGGTGCTCCGGATCGGTCAGACTCCAGAGCCAACAGGAGGTATCGATCAGGATCTTCACGACTCACCTTCAAATGCCGCCAACAAGTCATCAGGGAGGGGAGCATCGAAATCCTTGGGCACTTCGAACAGGCCTTTGTCCATGCCGAGAGGCCGCTTGCCTTTCGGCTTGCGATAGGGCACGAGGCGGGCGATGGGCACCCCGGCCTTGGCGATGAGAATCTCCTCACCCGCCGCAACGCGGGCAAGCAAGCGAGAAAGGTTTGTCTTCGCTTCATGGATATTCACTTCAATCATATGTCCATAATAGACTAAGTCATGGACTAAGTCAATCATTGGGCAAAAGCAAAAACGCCACGGATTACATTAAACCGTTATCCGGGACTTAACGAGAATTTTGTTCTGGACGGAAGCCTGGAGCCGGAAGCCAGAATTTTATATAGTCCTGCCAGGTCTTTTCTGCCATATGGATTCACGTTTTTACTAAAAAACGCCACGGATTACATGGATAATCGCGGAAAGAATAAAGTATTTATCCGCGGCATTCCGCGCCATCCGCGTATTCCGCGTCCCCTATATTGAAAAGTGAAAAGCATCCGGGAAACCGGATCAAATTGAAAATATTTACAGCTCCCATAAGATATTTTCCTTCAATAATTTACGACAATTTTTCCTCGCGCTTCAATTTGACCGTCGGAAATCCGGACGATAGCAAAATCAGGACAAGATTAGCGGCACTCATCCTGGTGTCCATAATAGGCTGATATCGTTAAACATATAGGCTAAATGAACAATGTCATAAACAAGTGGGTAGCAATTTGCTTAATTTAAATTGGGTTATTAGTTGAGAATTATCTGCTGCGGAATGTTTATGAAACGTAATGGTTCTAGGAACAAGACGAAGTCAGCAGTCCCACTGATAACCATAATATTGTTTGTACTCTGTATAAGTT
>JAHFUH010000071.1 GCA_023265215.1 Acidobacteriota bacterium | reverse complement strand
ATCTTTGAGTTCGTTGACTTTGAACCCTGACGCCGAGAATTGCAGGTTGTATTTGCCCACCGCGAGCCTGGGGAGAACATAAATCCCGACCTCGTTGGTCTTTGTTTCACGGACCACTCCAGTCGCGGTAGCCGTTGCTTTTACATTGGCATTGGCAAGAACTGCGCCCGTTTGGTCTTTCAGCGTCCCGCCGATACTGCCGGTTGTTGCCTGGGGGAACGCTTGAAGGCACGTAAGTGCAATAATTGCCAAAATACTGAAAAGGCATCCGAGCTTGTGTCTGGAACAGAATCCTTTCATTGTCCCTCCTTCAAAAAAATCAATTCCCTGAGCAGGCAAACTTGCGTAAATCCTTGTTGCCCCCAAGCCAACTCTTGCGGCTCCCAATCTCTTGCCGGGAGCGATCCAAGCAAAACGGCTTCCCTAGGGCAACTCACGCCCGCCTGCAAATACCTATTTGGCGAAATCTTAACATAATCTTTTCTAATTCGTTCAAATAGTTTGCATCCCGGGCTTATATTATTAGGAGCCAATTGCAAAACCTCGGGAATAGATACTAAGCCATTGGTAGTCGGATTCAAACCAGAATTGAAAACGGAATAGCATCTCAATTCGGCGTACGAAGTTTCCGCTTGGTTATGGCAAAGCAATTTTGAATATAGCTTCGCCCTATAATGGCTAATTTCAGATCTGATTCCGTGATCCGAGCAACTCAGCTCTCCGCCCGAAGTTCTAAGGCGAATGACCCAATACAATTCGGACGAGGGGTGGCCGGTCGTTGATAAAGGCAGGCGAGGCACTGCTTCACACTCAGGGTGGTCGGCGTGACGGAAACTGCTTTCTGCCCGGCTCTGAATGTTTTCCCAATCGTCGAGAAGATAATTTGAATCGCCCAGAAAATAATCTCGATTAGGGAGAACATTTTCTTCTTGAACGAGAAGATAATCTGGAGCGCTAGGATCATTTTCCCGGTTGCTCAGAAGATAATCTCAATGCTTGCGACCATTTTCTGCATCTCCCAAATAAGTATCGCCAAGACTGGGAAAATGATCTGAGAGACTCAGAAATGTTTCTGCGTCGTTCAGAAACATTTCTGAGTCTCTCAGTAACATTTCTAAGCCAATAATCAAGTCATTGAAATATAAGGACTTAGAGCGACGGTCGATTTAGAAACATTTCTGAGTCGTTCAGAAACATTTCTGAGCCTCTTAGAAACATTTCTGAATGACTTAGAAACGTTTCTGCGTCGCTCCGAAATGTTATTGAGGCTTCGAGAAAACCTTCTCCATGGCGGAGATTGTTTTCGCCGTCCTTGAGAAAATGTTCTCCGTTTTCAAGATTGTAATCTTCCTCGTCGAGAAAACAATCGGTGCGTCCCAGAAACATTTCTACGTCGCTCCGACCATTTTCTTCGCGTCTTAGAAAAGTATCTCCCTTATGGCGAAGATCGTCGGCAAAGCGCAGACTCCGTTCGGTCTCACCAACAATCCCGCCTTTTCCTGTTCCGACGGTCCGTCCGGACTAAAGGTTGATTTCCTTTTCTGGGCATTCAAGCGGCTCAAGAAATAAATAACCGTTTGCTGGGAAAATGGGCCACGGGGAACGCTTTCAAGTGGAAATATGTCACTTTTTCGGGTTTTGCAATTGGCTCTTAGTAAATACAAAATCGACATGCTTCAATTTAGGGGGGCCTCCTTTTGGCAGTTCTGAGCGGCTTGCTTCCCGTCCCTCAATGGGCCTCCGTCTCCGTTTGCGCATTGCCGCTATTGACGGCTGGATTAATTATGTGCCGATGTCGGGCCAATGTGCGTTATGCAAAGATAGAATAAATGATAAAATTCATTCTTAGGGGGTGGGATGCTATGCTCCGACGTAAATCGTGATTCGCGGAATTTTATTTCGCGGCGTAGCATTATGAATGAGATGGGCGGCTATCGGGTGAGGCCGCATAAGTTTCGGGGGTCAATTATGCAACATAATCTATTCCATTCGTTCCAGAAGTTTCAAATTGCAGGCGATCGTGCCGGCCGGCTTTATTCCTTGCCTCAACTCGAAAAGAAAGGTGTGGGGCCGGTTTCCAAATTGCCCTTCAGCATTCGCATTCTGCTTGAATCGGTTTTGCGCAATTGCGATGGCAAGAGGATAACCGAAGAAGACGTTGTCAAGCTGGCGAACTGGCGCCCCAATGCGACAAGAACGGATGAAATCCCTTTCCTGGTCGCACGCATTTTGCTGCAGGATTTCACAGGCGTTCCCCTGCTTGTCGACCTCGCAGCGATGCGATCTGCTGTCGCCAGGCTTGGACGGCCTGCGAAAATAGAACCGTTGGTCCCTGTAGACCTGGTGATCGACCATTCTGTGCAGGTGGATTTTTCGGGCAGATTCGACTCCTTGCAGCGGAACATGGAAACGGAATTTCAACGCAACCGCGCTCGATACGAGTTCCTGAAATGGGGCATGCAGGGTTTCCGGGGCTTCAATGTCATTCCTCCGGGAATAGGCATATGCCACCAGGTTAATCTTGAATATCTTGCCAAAGTCGCACTGGAAAGAAACGGAGTTTATTTCCCGGACACTCTGGTGGGAACTGATTCCCACACAACCATGATCAATGGCCTCGGCGTTTTGGGTTGGGGCGTGGGCGGCATCGAAGCGGAAGCCGGCATGCTTGGCCAGCCTGTTTCTTTCTTAACACCGGACGCTGTAGGTGTCCGTCTGAGCGGCAAGCTCAGAGAAGGAGTCACAGCAACAGATCTGGTATTACGAGTGACCGAGATGCTGCGCCGGGCTAAAGTGGTTGGAAAATTCGTCGAGTTTTATGGCCCCGGCATTGCAGGTTTGCCCGTTCCCGATCGTGCCACGATCAGCAACATGTCGCCCGAATACGGCGCCACAGTCGGACTGTTTCCGGTGGACGAAGCGACGTGTTCCTACTTGCTGGATACGGGAAGGACGCAGAGCGAGGTCGAGGCCGTTCGTGCCTATTACACGGCTCAGCATATGTTCGGGTCATCCGAAGACAGCCGTGTGGAATACAGTGAATTGCTCGAACTCAACTTAGAGGAAATTGAACCAAGTGTCGCAGGGCCCAAAAGACCGCAGGACCGCATCCCATTGGCGCGCCTGAAGACGGATTTTCAAAAGATTTTGCAGATGCCGGTCAAAGAAGGCGGATATGGCAAAACAGCTTCGGATCTGGAAAAAACATATTCCGGATTTCGTTCAGAAAACGCACAAACAGTAACCGGCGGGGGAGCGCAGGCCGGCGAAACGGCGCCTGCAGGGAACGGATTTGTCAGTTACAAAAACACAAACACCTGGACCGAAACCGAAATGATGAACAACCGGCCCACGCCGGATGCAATCCGCATGGAAATTGATGAACACGCGGACAGTTCACGGAGCCTGCGCCAGGGATCCGTATGCATCGCTGCGATCACTTCCTGCACCAACACTTCCAATCCCAGCGTGATGATCGCAGCCGGCTTAATGGCCAAGAAGGCTGTGGAGCGCGGGATTTATCCACCCTCATACGTAAAGGCATCGCTGGCGCCAGGTTCGCGCGTTGTCAGCGCATACCTGGAAAAAAGCGGTCTTCAGCAATACCTGGACCAGATTGGATTCAATCTGGTCGGATATGGGTGCACAACCTGCATCGGCAATTCCGGGCCGCTGAACCCAGCTATTGAGGAACTCATCACCAAAAACGATCTTGTTCTTGCGAGCGTCCTGAGCGGCAATCGCAACTTTGAAGCAAGGATACACCAGTCGGTCAAAGCCAACTTCCTTATGAGTCCGCCGCTGGTAGTGGCATTTGCACTGGCAGGCCGAGTGGATATTGATTTAACCCAGGAGCCTCTGGGTAAAGATTCAAAAGGACAGGATGTCTATTTGCGGGATATCTGGCCCGGGTTGGAAGAAATCAGGCATTACATGAGTTCGGCATTTGATTCCGAAACCTATCGGAAAATGTACGCATCTATCACCGGGCAGAACGAACTGTGGAACGAAATTCCCGCCGGCACAGGGGAGACTTATCAATGGGATGATGTCTCCACTTACATTCAGGAGCCTCCATATTTCGAAGATTTTCAGATGAACCCTGCGCCCATAAAAGAGATCAAGGGAGCGAAACCGCTGGCGATCTTCGGTGATTCGGTTACGACCGACCATATCAGCCCTGCCGGTTCCATTAAGCCTACCGCTCCAGCCGGTTTGTATTTGCAGGAAAAAGGGGTCGAGCCCGCGGACTTCAACAGCTACGGCGCGCGACGCGGCAACCATAAGGTCATGATGCGCGGAACCTTTGCAAACGTTCGGATCCGGAATTTGATGGTTCCGGGAATCGAGGGGGGAGTGACGCTGCATTATCCTGACCGCAGGCAAATGACTATTTACGAGGCTGCTTGCAAATACCAGGAATCCGGGGTGCCTCTCGTTATTCTGGCGGGCCAGGAGTACGGGACCGGAAGTTCCCGCGACTGGGCTGCCAAAGGAACCATGCTGCTCGGGGTCCGGGCTGTCATTGCGCAAAGCTTTGAACGCATACACCGAAGCAATCTGGTGGGAATGGGAGTATTGCCCTGCCAATTCAAGGAAGGCGTAAGCGCCCGTACCCTTGGCCTCGACGGCAGTGAAGGTTATGATCTGCTGGGCATTGGAGACGATCTGCGCCCACGGCAGGAATTGAAGTTGGTCCTGCACAGGGCGAATGGCGGAACTGACTCAGTCCCAGTAATCCTGCGCATCGACACACCAATCGAAGTGGAGTATTACCGGAATGGCGGCATTCTGAATTATGTTCTTCGCCAGCTTCTTGATTAGATGCTTACTTAAAAATTGTATGTCCAATGAGTTTAACAAAAGCGGGTATAGTCAGGCGGCATTCAGAAGCTCAATAATTAGATCGATAGTATTTTTGAACCGCAGAATATCGAACAAGAAATATTGAATTGCGAAGTGCTGGTTGTGACGGCTTCATATCTTCAGTTGCGATTTGGAGTGCAGGCGGCAGGACTGCAGCGCTCCAAAAAAATCAGCGCATACTGGTTCCGCGAGTTTCAGGCTGGGCCAAGCCTGCCGCAGATTGATTTTCTGTCGGGATTTGATTCTCTCGATGGTCAGCCTGGATCTCAACTGGTTTCTGCTCCGGAGCCTCGATAATTCTGTTTTTCATGGGGATGCGATTCAGGGCTTCGGCGACCAGCTCGATCTTGCAGAACTCGGCCAGTTCCGGGATCTGATCCGCTGTCGGAGCATAAGCCATCTTGCTGTGATAACTGCCGGGACCGAGTAACAGATAGGCAAACGTTTCCGCAAAATCGCCGGCAGGAGTCCCATAATCCGGGCACGCATCGCAGCCAAACCACGGCTTTGATGGATCGATTCCCCTGAGCTCGCACCATTTGCGGCGGCGATTGTTATTGTTATATTTCAGGTCAAATGCATGGCCGAATTCGTGCGCTAAATCAAAGGCCTGCATCCTTGCATCTTCCCCTGGCCTGGCGTAGATCTCGATTCTCTGTCGGCCGGTCAGCGTCATAGCGCGATATCCGAGCCGAGCCCCTTTGAAAACGATCTTAAACCCGAGATTTTCCCAAGGATAATGAATTAGGGATAAAACAGTTTCCTTGCGGTTCTTGTCAAAATTCGTGCGCGAATCAACACGCTCCACTGGCAAGCGATCCAGGGTGGTTCCCTTGGCCTGATGCGGTGCGACGACACAATTTTTGCCGGCTTTGTCGGATCCGGCGTCTTCACAATTTTGATCTGCGCGGGTTAAAAACGCAGATGTCGCATTCATGGGGGGATGGCTGTTCCGGGGAACGGCCATAAAACTCCCCACCAGGAATGACAAACAAACCACACTTAATCGGGATCCGTTGGCCATCTTATAGCAGATACAGAAACATTTATAATTGAGAACAGGCGAAATCTGTTCCCCGGTTAATAAATGCTGCTGATTAAATCCAGGCCAGCGAAGGATGGTGCGCGAGCACGGTTAGGAGGAGAGCCCTACGCAAGCAGAACTAAATCTGATCGTAAAGTGATCCAGAAAGATATAACACAACTCATCCATCCATCCAATACAAATCTGGCGGGTTCCTTATCCCCTTACGGGTGCAAACGGAAGTGGGACCCAAAAGGCAAAAAGAACAGCTCCTGGGCGCGCCGGCGTCCTCGCCGGCACATATTCTCGACTACAGATATGTTTGCCAAAAACCCTACAAATCGCTGCAGCTCTTTGATTAATTCGGGAATTCCCGATGTGCGCACCTGCCTGCCGGCGAGGACGCCGGCGCTCCCAGGGCATAAGCGCCCATTGGGTTTTGAGTCCCACTTCCGTTTGCACACTCCCCCTGCTTACCCGGGGAAATAAACTGGGATTTGTGATACCGCAGGGACGCGGATTACGCGGATTTCAAGGACAAACCAATTGATTAACCCGTGATCCGTGTCGTTTTTGTAATCCGTGTTCTTTAGATCAGCGTAACTAACGGGGCGCCGGGTCCCTACGCTACTCAAAATTTTTACGGAGCGGCGCCTTTGTTTGTTTTTGGGGACTCGACAAGGTTAATCCTAAGCTGCTGCACTTTAACTGGATTCAGGGACGATCCGCCCGGTGGAAGCAGCCTTTTTGTTTTCAAAATTTCTTTTGCTTTATCCAGGGATTGGACCGTCAGGACAATTGCCTGAATCCGATCTGCGCCTGGGCCCTCAACAATGTGGATTGCCGGCCCTGAGCCGATATGCCAAACGCCTGCGGAATAAGGTTTCCCCAGCAAGCGGCTCCATGCTGCCTGCTTGCTTTTCGCGTTCTCAGTGGCTATTACAATCTCCCGAACCGATTGAAGCCCCAACGGGCCGCCGTTGTTCAGCGTCAGACGGTTTCCCAACTGCTTCCTTCGAACATCTACCCTTAAATACGCCGGGCTGAACTCATACAGAAAGACAGAAAAACCAGCATTTGAAAAGGAAGGTAAAGTCACCCTTGTCAATGAAACTCCGCGGGATCCGTCAGGAAGGCTCGAATACTGCGGCTCCGGGGTATTGAATGGAATTCCGCCGGCCTTCAATTCAGCAAGAGCGTTAGATAAGGGATAGGGTTCAAAAGCCAGCCCGGAATAGCGAGCCCGCGCCTTCCCGAGGTTTCCGCTCCTGTCTGTATACTGGAAAATTTCGAGATTAACATTCCCTGCGCTCACTCCACCGCTGATGTATGCCGCTGAACTGGTCATTGGCCATGCTGTCGGAAGATTGAGATCCTCGGTGAAAAAGCTGAACAGGGCTTTCGGATTGCCGGATTCTATCAAAATGTTATCGACCTGCCGGATGATGGGGCCGCGTCTCTGTGCAGTCTGCGCAAAAAGTCCCACAGATATTGCACAGAGGAGAACCGCAATAATGTTTTTTCGGTTTGTAAGGAATTTCAACATACCTATCGAAGCACTCCGAATCGGCGTCGGGGTCGGGGTCGGGGTCGGGGTCGGCTTTGTCAAATCGATTACAAATTCAGTCCCGACTCCAATCCCGATTGCTCCGATATGCCTGTAGAGTTTTTCAGTTATTTCAACTGGCTACTTATAACATCTTTCCATCTGAAAAACCGACTCCGACCCCGATGATTTCCAGTGTGCGTTTATTTTCAGTTGCCGCGGACTTCGAAACCAACCGAGTCCAGCTCTCCGTGGCCTTTTTCCATGAGTTTCAATACATGTTTTCCCTTTTGGGGCGCCCAGGAAGTCAGGGCCGCAGTTTGTCCAATGTTTTGGCCGTCTAAAAACCACTCGAGATTAGCGGTCGCGGGCGATGCTTCAAAAAACATTTTCTGAGCGTTTGCCGGGATGTCGGGGTCCAAAGCCACGATGGTTCCATTTGCAGGATAAACAATCCGGGAAATTGCCATGCCTGCTGCAGGTTCGACCAGCATTGTGTCCGTGCCGGCAATGAACCAGTCCTTTCTTTCTTGAGCGATAGCGGGAATCCTGATTGTTTTTTGCACCAGCCCCGAAGGGGGAAGCGGTTGATGACTGCTTTGATTCCTGTGCAGCCAATTCATCACTTCAACCCAGACCGGAGCCGCTCCCGTGACTCCGCTCACGTCCCACATTGGGAGCCCGGAAAAATTGCCGGCCCAGATTCCGACAGTGAACTGATCCGAAAATCCCACGCACCAGTTGTCGCGCATGTCCTTGCTGGTCCCGGTCTTTACCGCCGTCCAGAAGCGAGTGGACAAAGGGCTCTCGAGAGCGAAAGTGCGGCTGCGGCTCTCCCGGTCCGAAAGTATGTCGGCGACAAGGAATGCAGATTCGGCCGACAGCACCCGTTGCCGCTTTTCTTCACCTTCATGGGTCAATCGGAGTGGGCTCCACATTCCGCCATTTGCCAGTGTGCGATAGGCGTTCACGAGGTTCCACAGGGTTACATCCGCAGAACCAAGCGCCAGCGAAGGGCCATAAAATTCCGGTGACTCCAGGCCGCTGAAACCAAATAGTCGCAATCTGTCAACAAAGGGCTCTACGCCAACCAGGTTCAGGGTTTTAACGGCAGGCACATTGAGCGAGGAAGCCAAAGCCACGCGGGCTGTAACGGCGCCGTGGAAAATATTGTCATAGTTTTTCGGCCTGTAAACGCCACCCGGCACGGGAATGTCCAATGGACTATCTTCAATCAGTGAAACAGGAGTAATAAGCCGGTTTTCGAAAGCCAACGCGAATACGAAAGGCTTTAGAGTCGAACCGGCTTGTCTCGCAGCCTGTATCCCGTCCACATATTTTGCACTGGATTGATCGCCGATATTGCCAACGTATGCGAGCACTTCTCCGGACCTGTTGTCAACAACCAGGGCCGACCCATCGTGCATGTTTTGCGATCTGGCGGACAGCACGTGATGACGAAGGGCTTCAACCGTGAAGTTTTGCAGCCTGCCGTCCAGTGTGCAGGATATGCGTTCCCTCGCCCCGGTCATTTTCGATTCGCCGAAAAGACGAAGGGCTACGTGAGGCGCTAGTGCAATTTGAGGCCGCACAAAATATGGCCTCGAAAGTGAATTCCTGACTGCCGCTTCAATTTCCCCAGCCGCCAGATTCAATTTCATGGACTGCCCAAGCGCGCGCGCCCTATATAAAACAGATTCGATCCCTGCATTTGGAGAGCGCACCAGTGCCGTAAATATCACTCCTTCCACATCATTCAGCCCTTGTGGTTCTTTTCCGAATAATCCTCTGGCTGCGGCGGCGATGCCTTGAAGCTCGCCGCGAAATGTGACGAGATTCAGATATGCTTCCAGAATTTGAGCCTTGGACCAGGTTTTTTCATAGGCCCTGGCGGCTCTGATCTGCCTGGATTTCTGATATGCGGACCTCTGGGATTTTCCCGGCTGCAGGCCTTCATCGAGCAGGGCTGCCAACTGCATCGTGATCGTGCTTGCGCCACGCATCCGGGAAGGATGGAAAGCGCCTAAAGCAGCAGCGCCAAGTGAAATCCAGTCCACGCCTCCATGCCTGTAAAATCTGTGGTCTTCTCCGGCGAGAATTGACGATTGCAGAGCAGGAGAAATGTCTTTCAAGGGAATCCAGTCCAGCCGTCGTCCCCGGCCATCAGTTCTCATCTCGTGAATGACTTCACCATAACGATCGAGAAGAAGTCCATCCGATCGTAAATGTGCAGCGCGGACTTGTTGAAAAGCAGGAATGCCCGGTAGCGGCTGAAACAGAAATAAATAATTAGCTACAAAAAACACGAAAGACACGAAAACTATAAAAAATAGAATTCGTGTATTTCGTGCTTTTCGCAGTTTGGTTTTCATTGGATGCTCATGGATTGGTTCGGAATTTCGCCAAACATTTCGGGGGAGTACATGGCTTCAACCCGCGTGGATGGCAGGTTCATGGTTCCTTCATTGTTAAGACGAACCGTGTACTCAACGACCCATGTTCCTTTGGCCACAAACTCGTAATAAGCACGGAAGGCTTCGAGGGACCGCTCCTGGAAAGCGGGCCAAGCCCAACCCTCCCGTTTTTCACCCCGGGTGACCAGTTGCGAATCACGCCCCAAACCGGTGCCCAGGATTGCCGCACCTGCCGGAATCGGGTCGCTTACCACAACCCATGTCATATCCGATTGAGCTTCCAGTTCCAGCCTTACCCGCACAATATCGCCTTTGCTCCAGACTCCGCGCTGTTTCTGTTCAACGGGTGTGAGAGTTTTCTTTATTTTGAATCCGCTCGATATTGGGGAGGTGATTGGTATCGCAGCGATGCTCCGAACTGTCGCCCAGGGCTGGCCTGTCCCGGACATGTGGAGTGATAAGTCGGATTTCTGCGCGGGCCAGCCAAACGAAAATGCTTTGCCTTGAGCTGCGGAAGTCCAGTCCAGAGTTTGCATCTTGTCTCCCAGCTCTGCCGAACTGGTGCCGGTAACCGGTGTTTTCTCGAATATGCTGGAGAATTTTTTCATCGCAAGCACGCCCCAGGCATTGGCGACAGTTGTGTCCCAATGGCCTCGCTTCTGCCTGGAAAGGGTTCCTCGCACCAATCTGGGCATGTCTCCTTTCCAGTTCGGATTATTCAAAACGCCGAGGACCAATCGAACCGCGTTCTCATCGGGCGAGATCATCAGCCACCATAGGCAATCGGTCCTCTCGGTCGAAAAATTCATCGTGGTTGCCTGGAAATTCAGCCTGTTCCTGAGGATCTGTTCCGCTTCAACAAGCCGGGCATCGCGTCCGGATATGGAATTTGCTCTTTCAAGAATGCAATACCAGTCAATCACTCCTGAAGTCGGCCAGAGGTTGGGCTCTATCCGGATGGAAGAAAGCAGCGAGGATTGCACATTGGTTGATCTGGAAATTGCCTCGATGGCTGCCAGCTTTCGAAGCGCCAGATCGACTGTCGGGAGTGAAGAAGAACGGACTACTTTCCCTTCAACAAATCCACGCAATCCCTGCAGCATTGTTTGTTTGATATCTGCAGGAAGCGAATAGCCGGCTTCCTCTGAAATCGACAAAACATATGCTGTGAGGACGTCGCTGCCCAAGCTCATGGAAGGGAAGTATTTCAACAAACCTTCGGAATCGAGGTAGGCGGGAATCTGCGTGACGATTTTGTTCCAATAATTGATATCTTGAAGCGCGATAGCCTTTGAAATATTTTGTTCGAGACAGGTGTAAGGATACTGCTTCATGTATTCTGTTAATCCGCTCATGCCGCTGACAAGAGTTGGCTGGAACGATACGTCAATGCCTCCCAGACCTGGGACGGCGTCACGAGGACGCTCCACCTGGAGACGATAATCTCCGGATAGTTGCAGCAGCGTCGCCTGGAATGTTCTCGCGGGAACCGGTGGAACCACCCGCTGGGCTACGGACAGGCGATCGCCGATTCCTTCCGCAGCGGTTGCTTCGATGACGTATTTTAAAGAATCACTCCCGGCAGGCGCCGCAAGATCCCAGCCGATTTCCTTTGATTCGCCTGATCCGAGCGAAATGCTTTGAGGCTGCAGCGGTTCCGAAATTCCATTTACATTGGCAGCAATACGAATTTGCAAAGCACGTTCAGTTGTATTGCGAACTGTAAACGTGGATCGGAACTTGTCTCCCTGGCGCACAACGGGAGCAATCCCGGACATAATCATCAAATCCTGCGTTGACCGGATGGAAGTCGAGCCGGTTCCGAATCGGTCCATTCCTGCGGTTGCGACTGCCACTATCCGGAAACTTGTAAGAGAATCATTCAGCGGAATCTCAACGGTGGCCAATCCTTTGTCGTCGAGCCGGACTCGGGCTTTCCAGAGCAGCAGGGTATCAAACAACTCTCGCGTCCTCTGGGCGCCGCCGCCTCCTCCCTGAGGAAGAGCTTTTAAGCCGAAATGTCTTTTGCCAATTACGTGCATTTGAGCTGTGGAGGTTTGCACGTTATAGCTTCGCCTTCCCATCATGTCATCGAGCAGTTTCCAGCTGTCGTTCGGCTTTAGTTCAAGCAGGCCCTCATCCACTGCCGCAATTGCCACTTCCGCTCCTTTCGGCGGCGGAGCTCCTTCCGGCGTCGTCACCTTTATCTGCACTTTTGCTTTTTCCCGCACTTTGTATTGAGGGCGATCTGCATCCACTTTCACTTTGAGTTCGTGCGCTTTCCATCCAACATTGATTTCGGAGATTCCCAGCTTGAATGCAGGCCGGCCGAGATCCACGGTAGCGGTCGGCTGCACGTCGCCGACGCGCCCTCGAACAACCAGGACGGAGACAAAAATATTAGGGGCGTAATTGCCTTTTATCGGGATCTCGATGACCGGTTCCTTGCCCGACAGTTCTATGACAAAAGCCTCCCCCACTCCTTCTCTCTCGATTGTCACAAGCGCCGTTGCTTTTCGGAACGGCATCCTCACCTGGAACTTTGCTTTTTCGCCCGGTTCATAATGTTTTTTCTCCGGCAAAACATCGATGCGGTCGTCGTCTTTCGCTTCAAACCACCATTCGTTTTCCCCGGCGATCCACAGCCCATAATTTGCAGTCGCCCGCCTGCCGCCGGGATCCGTTGTCGTTGCCTGGAGTATCAGGTTGCCTGAACCGGGGGCAGGTTTTGTGCAGGAGAGGAGGCCCCCTTTATCTGTTTTGCCTTCGCAAAAAGTTCCCAAGAGCTTGGTTTCGGTCAAATGCTCGTATGCGTAAAATCCGCCGACAAGTCTCTTCCGGTGGGAAATCGTTGTCCTTTGGAAGACATCCACCTTCACGGGAGCATTGGGCACAGGTCTGCCCTGCAAATCGAGCACGGCTGCTTTCATCCCGAGCGAATCCTTTGATTGCATCCACGAATTGGGCTGGATGCCGATAACCCTTTCGGCGGGCCATAGGGGGATTCTTGATGATGCGGTTTGAGTTTCTCCACTTGGATCGCGATACTCCAGTTCGGCCATGATTTGCATCGGCTTTTCTATGGCAGGCAAATTGGTGATGGTCGTGCGGACTGATCCGGTTTTGTCGAGCGTCAAATCGACGCTCTTCAACTCGAATTTCTGCTCCGGTTCCGATTCATATTCCGAGCGTATCAATCCTTCTTTGATGGCTCCATTTGAAAATGTGAAACCTTCGAATTCCTGGAATTCTGAGGCATAGCGCTGTTGAATATCATATCGGAACTTGACCGGCAGATTTCCCGCGCCTCCGCCGCTGAGGTAGCTGACAGTCATATCCACCGGCACGCTGCTGGGATTGACTAATGCTCCAGAAGGAGGTCTGATCACGGCGCGCATCAAGGGAACTCGGTATTCCTCCACTCGAAATGATCCCGATTGAATTCCTTCCCACCACTTTGGGTTTTGTTCCGAAGACTTTGCCAGATTGATTTGATAAACTCCCAGCCTGGCTTCCTGCGGAACATTCCAAGTTGTCTCGGCGATTCCTTCGATATCCCAGTGCAAAGGGAATTCGTATTTCTGTTCACTGCCCTGGTGCTGAATGATAACTTTTTCCGGCGCTTTTTCCTTGGACTCCGGCGCAAATCCGGCAAGAACCTTCCGGCGAAGAATGTGCTTCATATGCACCGTTTCGCCGGCGCGGAACAAGCTTCGGTCCAGGATGGTGTGGGCGTCGGTTAAGTTCGGATGCCAATCAGTGGGGAGGCGGAATCTCCATTTCTCAATTCCTTCGTCCCAGCTGCTGTGCACGAAAGTCATGTCATCTTTTGTCTGCGCTGTAATGGTAAGTCCGCCGCCGAAATTGTTGTGGGAGCAGCGCCGCATATCCTGTTCCTGTGGAAGTTGCATTCGTGCAATTCCACTCCCATCCGTCGCTCCCTGCCAGATCATTTTTCCAGTGCAGTCTCTTGCCTGCAGCGCCGCCTGTTTCACCGGCTTTGCTCCGTCGAGCGTCGTGACCCAAGCCAAAGAGGATTCTGCGCCCCACTTGAAGTGGACAGATAAATTTGTGACCAGGACCGTTGTCGGGACATACATGGCTTTGGATTTATTTCCAAGCAGTGCGGCACCGAGAATTTCGCTCTTTATTTCAACTACGTAAAACCCCGGCTTATTGAATGGTATTCCGATGACTTCGAAAGCCTTGCTCCCCTGAAGCTTGGGGATTGTGAAAGACTTTGTTTTGGGCGCCGTGACGGGGCCGAAAATGGATTTGTCCCGATCTTTCCAGTTTCTTTCGGAGACTTTGCTAATCCAGGCAAGTATCTGATCGGATTTGTCGGC
>JAHFUH010000492.1:988-4514 GCA_023265215.1 Acidobacteriota bacterium | reverse complement strand
TAAGTTCAAGTCGCAATCCGGGAAGCTATCCTGTGAATGAAAATTTGCGCATCGATCGGAAGGCAAAATCTATTCGTGGCCGCCGTGCTGGGGCAGCAATTCCACCACATCCTTGTGGCCAATTGCCGCCAAATGCAAAGGCGTACAGCCGATGTTGTCCGTGACATTGACAACGGCCTTGTTGGCATGCAGGTCCTGCGATTCCCCAGCCATGAGCTTTTGGACTTCCTGGTCCGATTGCTTTTAAAGCTCATTGACGGCTGAAATCGCACCCTTTAATATCTCGCCAAATCCTGAACCCGCCTTTTCAGTGCCAGGGCTGCGCTGTATTCTGATTTCTGGAACTTGCAGATTCGGGGCTGATTGGCCCGGAGATACCATAATCGAGATATTGCAAGTGCGCAAACCGCGAACTGCACCGGCAACCAGGCCTTTAATTCCAGCCACGCTGGTTTTTGCAAGCTCCGCGTTATTCTTCAGGGTTAGAACAACAATCGCTTTGGCATCTTCTTTATTTTCAGAAAATACTGAAGCCATTCTTATCGAGAGGTTGGGCGAATATCAAATATTTCCATAATCCAAAGAGCTGCCGAGACAATGGAATATTCTTACGAACCCTCCTTCATCTGCCCCGTCACCCACGCGCTAACGCTGGTTTCCATGAAGCCCGCTTTCGGGAGCAACCAAAGAGGTGCCGGCCCGTCAGGCGAGATCCTCAACGAAAGTGATGCTTGGCCCCTCTATCGGTTCAGCGCCTGACTTTTTGTGGTAATAGGGGCCGTCGCGGCGCTCGGAACGCGGTCTTTTGCACTTTCACCACGGGCTGCTAGACTATTGTGGAGACCTTAGGGCATGCGCAAGAATTGCTTGGCATTTTGGCGCAAGCGCCGGGCGGGCAGATGCAAGGCGGCGCGACACTGGCGATGCGGTGTCATCGTCGAGGAGCGGCAACGAAGCAGATGCCCGCCCGCCGCCGCGCCCCTTCGGGCTGCGGCCCTGGGAGCCGGCAGCAAAATGCCAAGTAATTCTTGCGCATGCTTTTAGAGGAGGAGATTCCAAATGAGACGCTTTACAAAAGCGCTAACAGGGCTTGCCGCCCTGTGCATCGTGCTCAGCTTCACGGCATCTGAGTCAGCGGAGAATCGTACACCAAATAACAGTGATGAAACGGCTGACGTCGTTATCGTGGGCGCGGGCGTTTCTGGCGAGATGGCGGCCCTCGAGCTGAAAGCACAGAATCCCAACATCAAATTGGTACTGTTGGAAAAACAGGCTACGACCGGCGGATCCCTCCGCTATTCCAGCGGCTATATCGGCACGAGCTCGAAGCTTTCCAGGAAATCATTCAACACGAATACGGTCGACGATGTGCTTGCCTTCCTGGACAATTGCATCGGGAAGGAGAACGTCAACCACGCCTTCGTGCGCAGGCTGTATGATCTGTCGGAATATGTTACCGATAATTTCATCACCTGGGGCGTTGACTTCGACGGAGCCAATGCAACCCGGGCCCAGGATCCGCACCAGGAAAGATGGACCCGGGAAGGAAGGCAGCTGTGGTACTACATGCCTGCGGGGAGAACGAATGCCATAGCAAATGTCCTGGAAGACCAGCTCAAGAAGCAGAAGGTGGATCTGCGGCTCAACGCCAGGGTGACGGATCTGATCATTGCCGACGGAAAAGTCCTGAGCGTGAAGGTTCAGACCAAAGACAAGAGCTACACTATCAACACGAAGGCGGTCCTTCTCGCAACCGGAGGGTTCTCCAGCAAAGGGGATCTCGTTAAGAAAATGACCGCAGGGATGTATAAAAACGTCCCGACGGGACCGAATCCCTACGCCTCGAACCCCGGCGCAACTGGTGATATTTTTGGCCTCGTAGAGAAGCTTGGTGTGCCGACAATCGGGACTGGAGTCATGGCTTATGCGGGATCACTGGGTGGCGGATCAATTCCCTCGCGATTTTACGTCAACCAGGACGGCAAACGCTACATGGATGAGTACTCCTGGGGCTACAACATCACTTTCCAGACTCAAAAGAATACGACGAATTGCTACAGGCTTCTCGATACCACCGTGCTCAACGGGCAGTCTGCCGGCGCGAAAGCAAGCGTCGCGGCAAAGGTGAAGGCGGGAACCGTAACTAAATATAACTCGATCGATGAGCTTGCCAAGGGCCTCAGCATCAACGCGGCTCAATTGAAGCAGACCATCGCCGCCTACAATGCCGCCGTTGATGCGGGGCAGAGCCCGGAGTTCGGCTTGCCGGCGGGAAAAGCGACGCCGATAAAAGACGGGCCTTTCTATGCCGAACAGATTGCCTACACGACCGCCGGCTCTCTTGTTTCCATCAAGACAGATGATAATGCCAGAGTCGTCACCGGCAATCTTCAGCCCGTTCGTGGTCTCTATGCCAGCGGTGAGTGCGCCATCTCCAACCAGTTCTGGGGCGGACTCTACGCAGGCAGCGGATTCGGCGTTGGCTCTTCCGCCTATAACGGCGTGCTTGCGGCGCGCACTATCGTGAGTGATCTGAAATAGAGCAGCAGGGGGAAGCAACCCGCACGAAGACGGGGAAGCGATGTATCTCCACCCACTCGTTTTTTGGAAACGGTCCGGCACTCAAAGTGCCGGGCCGGTGTATTAACGGAAGTTTTGACTGAAACTGCGTGAATGATTACAGAGGCTTTCTTCCGCGCATTCTGCGCAAGTAGCTATTACACCTCAAACGGAAGAATTCGCATGAATAGACATCGCAATGCAATCAGGGGCTCGATCAGTAGCATCAGCGCACTTTTCGCTCACCCCCAGCAACCGACCATCATGTTTCTGATAATTTCAAGTTATGTCATCCGCTACACACCCTGCGTTATTTCATGTGCCTTCCAGACATCCAATGAAAACTTTTACTGACAAATTGCAGCCCACGGTCGTTGTTTGCGACAGAGGTGGATTGTCAGCTTTGCGCTTCCTAACCCGCTACTCCAGCTTCAAGGCGGGTCTGATTTCCAGCAGACCTGCCATTACTTCCCACATGCCCGTATTTGAGGAGTTGAGCCCAATCTCATGTAGACCATACGATAGACATCAGGTTCCGAGCCTATTGTTCCGACCTTCCCGGCGGTTGCAGGGAAGGCGCAGCCGATACGGCATAATACCCGCTGCGTGCCTGCACACGACATCCGGGACAACGCTTTTTCTCTCTGATCTTCACGGACAATGGGTGATAACTGCCATCCACTCCAATGCTGGAAGGAACGAAGCCGAGAACATATCTCTGCCTCAAATTGGAAATGGCCGCACCCAGTGCATTGGGCAACGTTCCCTTGGCGCCCACGTGCCAAACCTCTCCGCCGGTTTCCCGGGCATATTTTTCCACGGACGACGGTCTGCCCATGTTCGGCGGGCGGGGGAATGATACGGTTAAAAGGTAGTGGAGGAGGTTCTCTCCAGGGGTTCTGATGCTGTAAAGGGTGGTTGCCGCATCAATTGCTTCACGCAGTGTTTCCGAGTCATTGTGATGGCT
>JAHFUH010000492.1:0-978 GCA_023265215.1 Acidobacteriota bacterium | reverse complement strand
AAAATTGCATCATTGATATTCGTCATTCCTCCATAAATTCCCATTAAGCTGATCGCCTGGGCTATTTCTGCAAAGTCCTGTGTGAAATCACAAAGTTGAGACGGTTCACCGGAAAAGCCGTAAAGCGCAGCCTCATCCCCGGGCTTCAGCCGCCGGAGGGCTGATTGAGCGACCTTATGAAGCTGGGCAAGATGGGGTTTAATGCTCGGGCTTCGGTCAATCACCAAGGCGATAGCTAGGGGTGAATCGTCATGAGAAAAGCAGGTCACCTGCTGAACCACGCCGTTGTCATAGACGACAAAGTCCTCTGGCTGCAAATCACCGATGAGGCCGCCCCGCTTATCATGGACGGTGACATCGATTGTGACGAGGTTTACATTGACTTTAAGTCTGAGTATTTCTTTGGCGGCGCCTTGATCCTGCATGTGAGGATTATCCCCGGGTGCCATTTGCATTGATTCCGCTTGCAACACACTTTGGTAAGTCGGATTGCCAAGTACTGAGGAAAGAACCCATGCCAAATAGAAAAGTGCCCTCATTGACTCCCTCTATCTTCAGATCTAAGAGTGTGTCCTGTCGTCTCTGGGCTTCAGATCACGACCGGGTTACCTGCAGCATCGTCCTGGATGCCCAACCTGCGAGTTTTTCAGGAACTCAAAAACAGTCCAACTGATAATGCGAAAAAGGAAGAGAATTCGGCGCAGCGCATAGGCGGAATTATAGCCAAAATACACGCACTCTTTAGCTTTGATTCTGGAGATTATAGGTCAACGGCAGTACGGAATCACAAAAAAGAAAACGCTATTGCGGCAAGCTCCCGCGAAGTCCAAAATAACCGGCCAATAAAGCCGTTCCCTTTTTCTTCATCTGAGGTTGTGATTTTCCTTCAGTCGATATTTCCGTCAGCATAAATGTAAAAGGCGTAAATAGATAGGAAATATGTTATTGCCTCGGTTATTTCGGGTTATACTATATGAA
>JAHFUH010000491.1 GCA_023265215.1 Acidobacteriota bacterium | reverse complement strand
TCTGAGAAAAAATCAGAAGCGCCCATGCGATCAATGGCTTTCAGGCCCGAAGGGCCGACAGTAAATAGGCCCGGCCGTAAGGCCGGGAATGTTATGGAGGCTACCATGAGCGCCAAAGGCGAGGCACTTCATTACTTGTGCCGGCCCTTTGGGCCTTATTCTCAATATGCTTTAACCCCGAGCTGACACTCGGGGCTATTCACTTCCGGCGCTTCGCGCCTCAACTGCAATTTATTCTCACGACCTCATGCGATGGATATAAATTTCTCGGCAAATACCCGGCCTTAAAAGACGGGCTATAATTATGGGGCATTGGGCGGGACAACCGCAGGAGACACGGTTATCGGCGCGGGTCTGCACCGCCGAACGATAATTTCCTATGAGTGAAATAAAGGCTTGCGAGATAGCCGGTTGAAAACGTGATGACGGTGCCGACCAGGACGTACCATGTCAGGGCAACCACATCAAAATGCCAAATCAGAAGCATCGACGCGAGACCGACCGCCATGCCAAAAATGGATCCTTTCTCATTGGCTTTCTTCGTCATCACGCCGAGCAGAAATACTCCCAACATGCTGCCATAGGTTATGGATGCAATCTTCAGGCCTGCTTCCAGGACCGAGCTCACATCGCGCGATAGAATCGCAAGCGCCGTCAGCACCACGCCCCAGAAGACCGTTATCCATCGGGAGAAGCGGAGCTGTTTTTCAGGCGCAACCTCCTTTTTCAGGAAGGGCCGGTAAAAATCGACCACAGTCGTTGACGCCAGTGCGTTTAGAGAACTGCTGAGGTTGGACATGGCGGCTGCCAGAATGGCCGCAATCATAATGCCCCGGACTCCATGCGGCAAGTATGTGACGATAAATGTCGGGAAAATCCTGTCGCCGGCGATCGGAGGCGCTAATTCCGCGTGGTTGGGAATTACTTCGGGGTGGAATTGATAAAAGGCGAACAACATAATTCCAACCACAAGGAAAAGAGCGAATTGGAAGAAGATGACGACTCCGCTGGAAAGAAGCGCAACTTTGCTGTCCCGCTCATTTTTTGCGGCCAGCAGGCGCTGCACAATCAACTGATCCACCCCGTGGCTCGCAGTATTCAGAAAAGCGCCGCCGATTACACCTCCCCAGAATGTATAGGGGATATGGAAATTCCATGAAAAATCCCAAATCGTAAATTTCGGCCCGGCTGCTGCCAGAACTCCGTGCCAGCCTCCAGGAATTAAACCGAGGATGACAAAAAAGGTAAAAATGGTACAGCTCAGATAAATAAAGAGCTGAATCACATCGGTCCATATGACGGCGGTCAATCCGCCTTCAAATGTATAGATCAGGGTGAGCGCGGAAATGATCACAATGGACCAGATGGCGCCGGAGCCCAATACAATGCTGACCACAAGCGCAATTGCAACCACCCGGACTCCCTCTGCCAGAGCTCGTGTGACAAGGAACATGCTGGCTGTCGCGTGCTTGGTCTGAGGCCCGAATCGCCTCTGCATCAGCTCATAAGCCGTGTACATTTCCCCCTTGAAATAAGAGGGAATCAGGATCAGGGATATGAAGATCCTGCCCACAAGATAGCCGATGATCAACTGAAGGAATGAGAGATTACTTTTGAATGCGATTCCCGGCGTGCCGATAATTGTCAGCGTGCTGGTTTCGGTTGCCACGATGGACAAGGACAGCGCCCATGCCGGTATGGTTTTGCCCCCCAGGAAATAGGTGCGGATGGACTGCTGTTTTTTTCTGAAATGAGCCCCGTAAATAGTGATAGCTGTCAGGTAAAAAATTACGACCAGCCAGTCCAGCAGATTAAATTTCACCAGGGCGACTCCAGGGAAGAGGACTCATAGTAACCCAGCCGCTAGCCGGGACGCAAACAAAGTCAAAAAAACGGCACTGTTATCATGGATTTCACAGAACCAAAATATTTTTATCTGTGAAATCCGTGGAATCTGTGGCGTTTTTGATCTAATCTTTGGGGCTTACGGTCTAACAAAGGAGCGCATCCCAGTGTCCTCATTTAAAGCAGCATGTCCCATTTTTCTGGTTCTTTTTATTGGATTTTGTTTTTCTCAGACTGTGCCCAAGACTCCCAAAGCTCAGGCGAAGCCTGCTGCTTCGCAGGCGCCCAGTTCGACAGCGAAACCGGAATCCAAACAGGCCGCCGAGGAAGTCACTCCGCCGGCTGATCCCAACGCTCTTTTCCCCGCTGTTGTTGCCAAAGTGAATGGGAAGCCGATTCTGGGGCGGGAACTGGAACGCGTGATACGGCGCGAATTGGTCGCCATCGGAAGCCCCGAATGGAAGAACCTGCGGGATGACTATAAGGCTCAGCTGGTTTACAGCTTTATCCAGTCTTTAATCAGTTCGGAACTGATTTACCAGAAAGCAACGGCAGGCGGCATGAAAGCAACGGATGCCGAAGTGCAGGTTGAATTTCAGAAAATAGCGAAATCGTTTAAGGACGATGCCGAAATGAATATGGCTCTTGCAAGCGAATTTATGGATCGCGCATTGCTGGAAAAAGACCTCAACAAAAGACTGGTGATCGATAAGTACATCAATGAAAATGTAACCAAAAAAGTTCCGGCAGTTACTCCTGAGGAAGTCCAAAAGTACTATTCGGGACATCCGGATGAATTCAAGCACCCGGATATCGCCCGAACAAGCTTCATCCTGATCCAGCCTGCCGGAGATACTCCTGAGCAGGCTGCTCTGGCAAAGAGTAGGGCGGAGGAGCTTCTTGCGCGTGTAAGTAAGGGCGAGGATTTTGCAAAACTGGCAAAAGAGAATTCAATGCACACTTCGGCAAGTCAGGGCGGGGATATCGGATTCGCCCCTAAAGATGCTCTGGTAGATGCTCTGGAGATAGAGTATGCCGAAGCGGCTTTTTCGCTTCCGGTGGGCGGCGTCAAACTGGTAAAGAGCTCCCATGGGTATAGCATCATAAAGGTCACCGAAAAGAAGAAGGAAGGGATTGTTCCACTGGAAGAAGTCAAAGCGAAGCTCACCGATTTTCTGAAAAGCCAGAGATCTGATGCGGAAGTAAAAAAGCTGATCGAGCAACTGAACGACCAGGCAAAGGTGGAATTTTTGATTCCGGTCGGACAGCCGTTGGTCCCATAATCCGGCGTTCATTGCTGATAGCCCTGAAAGGGCGCGACAGCAAAGCCCAGGGTGAAGGAGCACGCGGTAGCGGGCTCCGCAACCATGGGTACAAAAGGGGATGTACAAAGAGCCCTGAAAGGGCGGCACAGTCGGCTTGTGTCGACCTTTCAGGGCTTTTCCTCTTTCACCTCCTAACCCAGGGCTTCGGCGCTTTGCAGCCTTCGCCCTGGGCTTTGCTGCGCCGCGCCTTTGGCGCTCTGGAAATGCACTTAGCTTGATGCGCATGCCTTACAAGGCTTTAGCCGCTTGCCTCCCTTGGGAGGCTTCCGGATACTACACGCATTGCGGATGGAGTGCTCAGCTTCGGGCCGGGCCGATCCATACAGTTTGAATGTTTACAAATTCGCGAATGCCGAATTCAGAGAGTTCGCGCCCGTAGCCGGAGCGTTTGATACCCCCGAAGGGCAGCCGCGGGTCTGAGGCAACCATCCCGTTTATAAAGACCTGCCCAGCCTCGATTCTGCGGGACAATCTTTTTGCCAGCCCCAGGTCCGAAGTCCAGAGATTGGACCCGAGTCCAAAGGGTGTCCGGTTGGCGACCTGAATAGCCTCATCAACATCTCTCACTCCCATTATGGCCGCGACGGGGCCGAATACTTCCTGGCATCCCGCGGGCATGTCCGACCGAACGTCCGTTAAAACGGTTGGCTCAAAATAGTAGCCTTTCCCTGCGCGCCTTTTCCCTCCAATTGCAATTACGGCGCCCAAGCGCACGGAATCACGAATCTGCCGCTCAAGGTCCTCCCTGAATTCCCCGCGTGCCAGCGGCCCCACTTGGGTGGAGCGCTGTGCGGGATCCCCCACAATTAACTTTCCTGCAGCTTTGATAAACCGGTCCTGGAATTCGGGCAACACAGAGTCCACAACTATAAAACGTTTGGCCGCAATACAACTCTGCCCGGCATTCAGATAGCGAGCCCGGATGCCGGTCTGGACGGCCGCTTCGAGATCCGCATCCTCCAGGACTATGAATGGATCGGATCCGCCGAGTTCCAGGACCGTTTTTTTCAACATGCGCCCGGCGTTGGAAGCTACCTGGATGCCGGCCTCTTCACTTCCGGTTAAAGTGATAGCAGCAATTTCGGGGTGCTCGATTATTTTCGCGACCGCTCTGCCGGGCACAAGGACGCATTGAAATGCGCCTTCCGGGAATCCTGATTGTTTGAAAACTTCTTCGATGGCCAGCGCGCATTGAGGCACGTTCGATGCGTGTTTCAGGATAGCCGTGTTCCCGGCCATCAATGCCGGTGCGGCAAAACGAAATACCTGCCAAAGATGGTAGTTCCAGGGCATGACAGCAAGAATGACGCCCAGAGGCGTGTATTGAACATAGCTCTGAGCCGCATTTGAAATTCGCTG
>JAHFUH010000490.1 GCA_023265215.1 Acidobacteriota bacterium | reverse complement strand
CAGAATCTTTTTGAACAAGTGCTGAAACTGGCGCTGACGGCAGGCGCCATTAAGCTCGGCCGTGTGGCTCTGGACGGGACCAAGATCAAAGCGAATGCATCCAAACACAAAGCCATGAGCTACAAAAGGATGTGTGAAATATGGTGTCAGGCACCAATTGCCCCTTCCGCTGTTTCGCTCATTGCTATGCGCCTACTGCTTCTGCCCTACGATTTTACCGCTCTGGCGGAGATCGTGAATCGATATGTGAGCGAGTTGCAGAAGCTGATCGCAGATAAACAGGAAGACGCGCGTGAGCGGAACCGGCAGCTGGAAGAAGGCGTTTTTGCCGCCACGATGGATCCAAAAAATAAGACAATCCATCCCTAGGCTGAACCTATCCCTCCTTGCCCGGATTTCGCTCCCATCTTGAACGGCGCCAACTCTCTAAATCTAAGCGCCGATCGGTACGAAAAGGTTTTCGCAAAGATAGGCGGCACCGGCGGCGCGACGCTGGCCCGGGCGCGCTCCGTAAACCGGATCCTTATCGAAAGCGAGCGCCGTTTGACCGACGCACAAGGGTTGCCCGGCCGGCCCTGGTTTCAGCATCAGATCTATGCTCCCGGCTTCTACACGGGCTATGGCGTCAAAACTCTTCCGGGAATCCGGTAGGCAATCGAGCAGAAGAAATGGCCGGAAGCCAATACAGAAATCGCAATAGTGGGACGCGTGCTCATGCATGAAGCGGCATTGATCGACAGTGCCACCAACGCCATCGAGCAGGCGGAGAAATAAAGAACGCCACGGGCTCCACGGATTATTTTTTCGTGAAATCCGTGGCGTTCTTTTTCATGCCCAGATAAAAAACTCCCTTGGCCCGCCAGGGGAGTTGAAGTGGCTGGTAATTTCGGGCCCGCCGAGGAATCGGCGAGCCCGGATTATTGAAAGCTAGAAGGTTAATCTAACCTTGGCTGAGAAGACCCGGTGTCCTCCCTTAGAGCCGATATACCCAAATGGATTTGAACTATTCAGATCAAAAGTCGGGAGAGACACTGAATAGGTTCGTTGATCATTTGTGGCAGAAGTGTCACCCGACGGCATGGGATGATTTAAGATGTTCTGAGCATCGACACGAATATTGATGCTATTGCCTTCCATGAACTCATAGTTCTTGCTCATGGCCAGGTAAAAATACCACTTTCCCGGACCGACTAGCTGGTTCGGCTTGAAATTTCCCCGCACGCCGGGTTTGGCATGCTGGAAAACAATCGGGCCCGCTATATTGGCGCCGGTAGCAGTTTTGCCAGTGACCAGGGCAAGCGCATGCAGGGAATTGCCGCAGCTCGTCTGAAGGCTGGGATCAACAGTAGCGCACTGCGGATCTGTTACAGTCATGTACTTGTCGTAACCAAAGTAACGGCCATTAGGAGCGCCTTCCTTCCAATCGACACTCCCGCTTTTTGCGTCAAACAAATCCGGCCGGACAATATCTACACCGCTGCCTCCCCACATCGAGTTTACGGTGGTTACGGAACCTGGTGATCCGCTGGCTACGCTGGCAATCCAGCTGAACTGCCAGCCTTCCGCAATCTTCTTCACAGCCTTGGAACTGTTGCAGAAAAGCAGGCCGTTAGATCCGAAGGGTAGCGTGTACGTGCCATAGCTGGTTGCGTTGTGTGTGCGGTTGGAGGAAAGAATCCCGTAATCAGCCGCCCGGTTGAGAATGTCCGTGATGGTTCCGGTATCCCCCAGATTTTTGCTCCAGGTATAAGACGTCTGAAGGCTGAGACCATGGAGCGGCTACATGGTGACCTGGGCTTGCATGGAGTGGTAATTTGAATGGTCGCGATTCGTATTCCAGGTCACGGCTGAAAACTGCGGATTGGTGTAAATGAAGTTCTCCGGAGTACCGCTGTACCGGAGCAGGTAGCCGCCGATGCTGGAGGCGCCCGCCGGAGCCCCAGTAATGGCAGTTCCATTACTGGTTGCCAGAGTGGTGGCCAGTGCCGAATAATTTCCGGTTGCAAGGTTTGTGCCGGTTGAGCTTGCAGCGCGCAGCTGTGCTGCTCCGGATGTAATGCCAAACTGAAGCGCATTGGGCAGGATCAGTTTATCCAACAATGCAGATTCGCCGCCTCTGCGTGCCGCTTCAAAAGCCTGCAACAAACCATTATTGATGAAGTTGGGAGAGTTCAGGCTTATTCCGGTCACCTGTTTTCGGCTTAATGTTCCAATATAGCGAACATCCATCGTCATGAAGGACCCGATCTTGCGCGACAAAGCCAGGTTCAGACTTTGAATGTAAGGACTCCTGATGTCCGGATCATACACGCTGACGGTCGCGCTGCGATCCGTAACCGGCCTCAACTTCAGCGGCACGACGCTTCCATTAAAAAACTGCGATGTAGGGACTAGACTTGGCAGCATCGTCATATCCAGGTATGGATTGACCGAGGCGGTGCCTGAATATTCGTGAGGATACAACGTGCCGGGAACGTTAGCTAAGACATTTAAGAACCCGACGTTGGGATCCATGGTCGAAAATCGGAATGTAGGTCGTCTGATAACCGCCGCGCAGGGTTGTCTTGCCTTTCCCGAACCAGGGAATCTGCCACGCAAAGCCGACTGCCGGGCCGAAGTTGATCAGGTCTTTATTGTAAGCACCCATGTTCGAATTCGGCGAACCCGGTCCGACGAAGATTTGCTCTGCCCTTTCAGCTCTTAATGAAGCCATTCCTTAACTAACACCTATGCCCCTCGCGGGGGCGGCTTTCATCAAGCCACCCGCTATGCGGATGGTAGCTGACTGGTGTGAGGAGCCTGTCCGAGCATTAGGAGGGGGCGCGCGCATGGAACCTGCCGGATCTGGGACTGCGCAACAGCCCAGCCGAGCCCAAGGCAGGAGAAGGAAGCGATGCGGGGCCATCGTTGACGACGAGCTACGCAGAGGTCGCGCTTGGGCCGCTGCGCGGACCCAGATCGTGCAACTCTATGCGGTCGCGCCTTCGGACGCGCATGCCTATCCGAACTTCTTTTTGCCACCTCTAATTATCGATTTCCCCGATCTTGAGGTGGACAGAGAATACCTGTCCTGAGCTTACCCTGCTCTGAAATATAAATTTCTGCTATTCATAACTGGGATTCGAGTCTTTGGGCATTGGCTTCTTTGCCTAAATAACCTCTAAAGCTCAAAACTCCAGGCTCCAAATTGCTATCGGACCGTGACGGAGGTAATCCGGTCGCTGAAAAATCTGAGATTTGGAGCGTCCCGATTTACTTCCTGGCGGGCACCGCGGAAGCTCTGGTCGGCGAATATAGTCACGCGCGCACGGCCGAAAATCCGGATCGACGTGATCCTGTCGTTGAAGCGTCCGCCCACATTGCGTTCATTCTCGCCGCTGTTCAGGCAGAAACTCTGGCCGCCGAAATTTTCGTCCACATAAAAACATGCCCCATTGCGCGGTTCGCGTTCTCGCCGCTCATTGCCGATTCGGCCGCCTCGTTCACCCTCGCGTTCACCCCCGGATACCTGGAAGGAGCTGATCCTGTCATTCCATTCGCGCAGGTTGGGGACGTCCCGGTCGTATGTCTGGCGGCCGCCTCCAAAGTTTTCATCGTCGAACACCGTCACTTCAGCCCGGCCGAAAATCCTGATAGATGAGATTCTGTCGTTGAAGCGCTCACCCACATTGCGAACCCTCTCCCCGAGGTTGCCGCAGAAACTGTCGCCCCGGAAATTCTCGTCCGTATAGAAACACGCCTGGTTTCGATTCTGTCGATCGGGGCCTCGTTGAGCTAACAATCTGCTGCTGAAAACGCTCATAAAGATCACGACAAAAAGCACTGAAAACACAAAGCCGGGTAATCGTTTCATTTCTTTATTCTCCTTCTAGTAAATAATCGCCCATATTACTGCAAAAGCCAACACCAAGAATCAAGTGCTGTGGATGATAAAGCCCCGATTTGCTTCTCCAAAATATTTCCGTGACTCGAATTTGACATTGCATAAAATCTTAGATGATTTTGCAATGAAAAAGGATCGGTGTCAGGTCTTGAAAATTTAGCGTCCCCTTAGGGGATGGTTGAACCCCCTCGCCATCAAGGCTCACTCCAGGACACAGTTAAAACTGTGGGTTGAAGCATTGTGCAAGTGGTCCGGAGAAGGCATTCTCAGTGTTGAGTTCAACCCTGGGTTCTGAGATGCTGTTCTGTTATGTGCGAACCGAATACAGGCTGAAGGTTCAAGGAGAACAAACGCTGCAGGCCGGCGCTACCGTCACTCTAGGAGCGAAAGACCCGTTCATTCGATATACAGGGATCCAGGAAGCGATAATGGATTCAAGCTGCCTGCTCGTAGAGAAATTTGAGGATATCAAAGAAGTAGACAAAATGACGCTCCCCCACCATTATACCATCCATTAAATATTCAATCTAGTGCTAGCCGAGCCTGCCTTTGCTTTGCATGGCATCGGCCACTTTCTTTAAGCCCATACCCTCAAGAGTTTTTCTTGTCGGCCAGCCGTTCGCTGTGTTAAAACCCTCGAAATCATAGAACTT
>JAHFUH010000489.1 GCA_023265215.1 Acidobacteriota bacterium | reverse complement strand
AAACTATCAGGACATCTTTGAACCGGTCGACGATTTCGAGCAGCGCAGAACAAATCCGTTCCTGCGGTTGTCCCTGGTTCTCACGCCTATGGGAGGTGACCAATATCATCCGCAGGTTGTCACGCACAACTCTCTCGAGAATGGGATTCGCACAGCGCCGGTCCCAACTCAGAACATCCTGCAAGGCATCAATGACCGTGTTGCCGGTCACCCAGATTTTCTCCTGCGGGATCCCTTCCCTTGTCAAATTCTGGCAGGATGCAAGCGTAGGGGCGAAATGAGCATCCGATATTACGCTGGTAAGCTGCCGATTGATTTCCTCGGGAAAAGGATAGTACTTTTTTCCTGTCCTCAAACCTGCTTCAACGTGCGCAACCGGAATCTTGTGATAAAAAGCGGCCAGAGCGCCCATGAACGTGGTGGATGTATCGCCTTGAACAACAACGATATCTGGGTTTAACTGGGCGAGAATCGAATCCAATCCAGCGATTGCGCTGGCCGCAATCTGCGCGAGATTCTGCCGGGGCTTCAGAATATCCAGATCATAATCCGGCCGGATTGAAAACAAATCCAAGACCTGATCCAGCATTTCGCGGTGCTGGGCCGTGACAATGGTAACCGGCTTGTATCTCTCGGGATCTTTCTTAAGCCGGCCGATCAGGGGCGCGAGCTTAATGGCTTCCGGACGAGTACCGAAAATTGATGCAACGATAAGGGGGGAATTGGAACTCACGCTCACTCCAAATAAATCACGGTTCCAATGATATCATTCCCAGGCATTTCAATACGCCCCTAATTCATGCATTTCTGTTTCTGATCGATTGGAGCACGCACTTCCTCCCTGCCTGGTGAAACGGAGTCCGTTGCTGCGGGGACGCAACTTGACAAGGGATAAGACCGACGGTGCGTCAATTGCGCAGGCTAGCTACTTGTTCGAGCGCGCGGATAAAGAATAACGTACACCGCTGCTATTTCGTCGTATGGCGAATCAAAACCTATGCCCATGATTTTCGGGGAAGGTCTACTGGAAAAGCATCGGCGCCATTTCGCTAAGGTAGATGCGCCAGTTAGCCCACGTATGGCCGCCTTCGCTGAACGTGGTAGTGTGCTTGATGCCTACCTTGGTTAAAAGGCCATCCAAATTCTTGCTGCCTTCCACGCAGATCGTATCCGTCTTACCGCAACCGATATAGTAGTTCTTTACGCCGGCTTTTTTGATGGCCTGAAGTTTGTCGGTGATATCCTCTCGCGTACCCATGCTAAATACGCCGATATAGCCAAAGGCTTCCGGGTAAGCATTGGTGACAGCCAACGTATGTCCGCCACCCATCGACAGCCCGGCCACGGCGCGGCTGTTCTTGGCTTTGATCACCCGATAATTCGCCTCAATGTACGGGATGACATCCTTCACGATGCTCTCCGGGAATAATCCGCCGAACGCGGCACCAGTCCCTCCGCGACCAGCGGCTGCCCCCGGAGCGGTTGTTGCAGGAACTGCAGGAGCCGCTCCTGGGGCTGTAGGTGCAGCACCCGCTACTGCGCCGCGTGCACTCGCGGCACCCGCCCCACCGGCCACCTTCGGCAATGGACCCCAGCCTGGAGCCTGCTGCTGGTTCGCATTACCATTCGTCATCACCACCAGCATCGGCTTGGCCTTCTTGTCGTAAATCAGATTATCCATAATCTGGCTGGAGCGCCCCATATTGAACCAGGCATCCTCATCGCCGCCCGCGCCATGCAGTAGATACAGTACCGGATATTTCTCCTTGCCGCCTGTGTAGCCGGCCGGCGTGTAAACGTACATTCGTCGGTTCAACTTCAACGTCGGCGAGTTGTACCACACCATGTTCATATTGCCGTGAGGAATATCGCGGACCTGGTAGTTCACAGAAAACGGTCCATCGATGATGAAGATATTTTCAAATCGGGCACCGTCCCGGCGAATGTTCCCGTTGCTGGGATCCAGCGCCGTAACCCCGTTCACCGAGAAGGTGTAAGCCCACAGTTCCGGCATTAGCGGGCCGACGGTGACGGACCAGATGCCCTGATCGTCCCTGGTCATCTTTACACCCCGCCCCTGAGGCCAGTCGCCGTTGAGAACGACGTCGGTGGCGTTGACGGCGCGCAGGCGGAAAACCACAGTCTTGTCGTCCTTAATTTCCGGAGATGTTATGCGCGGGAGAGCGGCCATCCCCACGCCGCGTCCGACCGGATTCTGCCCGGGAACGGCGGCAGCGCCCGGTGCTGCAGGAGCTTGGCTTGGCTGTGCAGGCGATGCGGGAGTCAGCGCACTAAAAGCAATTACCAATAATGATGCCAGGATTGCAGGTTTCAGTTTCATAGCAGTATGCCTTTCATATTCGTGATACTTCGCACCCTCGCCCGGAGCCACTCCGAGTGTTGGCCTATGGTCTGAGACAGGAGATTCGTAAAATCCAGCATCCTACAACATTGCCCAGAATATGCGCCAAGTGAAGGAATTTGCAAGCGCCAAGTGAATAGCAATCCTCATTTGGGAATACAATTATCCAGAAGTCCTGGCATTTTATCGGAAGCGCACTAATTGTACAAAATAGCATAATTACAGCCAAGCACCGGGTGCGCTTTCGATAAAATCACTTGAAGGTGGCCGCTGCCGCTTTGCGGCGGGCGCGGGGACCCATTCCTATGGGTATTGAATTATAATTATTTGTAGCGGAAAGACTTGCGGTGAGAGGTTGTTCAGGTCTAATGCAACACTCCCAGATGCCGTGTCTTCATAATAGCGCATAGGAAGCACGTCCCGGCACCAAAATGTGCGTGCATTGCCAATGCTGAGTTATTAGTACACGAAGCGTCCGCCAAACCGTTTGCTAAATAGCAATATGGCGCCCGTAGGATCCAATTTTGCGACCAATACATCCCAATCATTCCGCAACATTTTGGTCGCAAAGTTTCCCGGGGGAGCGAAGTCTGTTGAATTGGTGCTGCCTGTTACATATTTATTGGCTAGCAGCAACTCCGCCACCTTCACCTGGCCCCTCTCTGCCGCCACATGCAAAGGAGTAAAACCTCTTGAGTCTTTGACAAAAGCCAGATTGGGATTTTCTTTTAGCAGCGCCTCGACTCTTTGTACATCGCCAATTCCAGCCGCGTCATGAATCTCGCCACAGAACGCGGGAGCGCTCAAATTCAAGGCAATCAGTACAAGGCTAAGGCACGGAATGGATAATTCTGGGGACTGACGACGCCAAATATTTGCGAACACTTGAAATCAAGCGAAATCAGCCCAACAAATTAGCATTACAACCAAGAAACAGGCTCAAAATTCGACTCTAAAGAAATTTCAAAACAAGCGCGCCCAAATGGATTTCTCCAAATTCAGAACTCCTGACATGGTGCCCGAAATCCCAGGGAAATGACCGTTTTGGGGGACATGGGTGCGGCGCAAAAACTGTCCGCTTTTTTTCACACACAAATATCTATCCCGGAAAAAGTGAGCCAAATTGAGCATCCGCTCCGGAAAAAGCGGACAGAAATCCATCAGACCATGTCAGGAGTTCTGAAATTAGAGTCAAAAATTGCCCTCAATTATTGCTTCTAAGCGGTCCCTACAATGCTACAAATTACTTTTTGTTTAGTTACTTCACAATTTAGCGTCGTCAGTCCCCGATTCCCTGCCACTGCCAATATTTGCAGCGGCGCACTTTCATAATGCGTATCAGGGGAGTTTGAATTCTGGCGGCCTGGCAAATGCAAAGATTCACGCAGCCCACGGTTTGATTTTGAGGATTATTTTTCCCAACGCCCGCTCTGCAATCTCCGTATCATGCGATGCCTGAGCGCGTAACCAGTAGCCGTTTGAGAGACCGAAAAAACGGCACAGGCGCAAGTCGGTATCTGCCGTAACAACACGTTTGCCCTTTACGATCTGGCCAATGCGCTGCGCAGGCACTCCAATCTCCCTTGCCAGACGATACTGGCTGATGCCCAGCGGCCTCAGGAATTCCTCCATCAACAGCTCACCTGGAGTTACCGGTCTGAGTTTGCGCATATTGATTCCCCTCAATGATAGTCGACGATTTCGACGTCCTCAGCGCCGGAATCGGTCCATCGGAAACACACTCGGAACTGATCGTTGATCCGGATGCTGTACTGCCCTTCCCTATCGCCCTTAAGCGCTTCCAAACGATTCCCGGGTGGAATGCGAAGATCCTGCAACCGCCCTGCGATATCCAGTTGGCGAAGCTTGCGGCGGGCCACCACGGCAAGATTAGTAAAGCGCTTTACCTGGTCGCCCTTGGACAGGGCCTCAGTGTCGGGACACCGAAAGGTTCTGATCACCAAAGAATAATAACGCGCTGAGTTATTAACGTCAAGCGTTTCTAATTCGCGTTAGGGTAAACCGCCGCCTATGGCGGCGCGACCGAAAAAAGCTCTGCCGTTTCTCCGGTTGCATTGGGGGTCGGACCACAAAAAAGTGCATTGGGGGTCGGACCACATAAAAGTGTTGCTCAAATTGAGGGTAGCCTCATTAGAAGGGTGTGAAAAAGGCCTT
>JAHFUH010000488.1 GCA_023265215.1 Acidobacteriota bacterium | reverse complement strand
GCGCTCGGAACGCGGCCTTTTGTACTTTCACCACGGGTTGTTAGGGGTGCCATCGGTCAAAACATGCGGCCAATTCCCGGACGGAATTGAGCATGTGCTTTGAAGCAAATTGCCGTCCCGTGAATGCCGTGACAGTGGCAAAACCGCTGCTGGATTAGACCTCCTTCGCGACGTTACTAAAATTCCATTCGCCTTATCAATCGTGGTCTGGAGTTTGCCGCTGTGGTATCTGGAAACCCTGCGGCCATAGAACACCCGGACAGGCTCCTTGGCCTTTATAATAATTTACCGCAAATTTGCGCTCATAGATTTATCCTGCTTTTCCAATTCACACCCTCGATTGAGAGCCGCTAATACGATTTGAGCGCTTTCCATTTCCAGGCCGCTAATCTTTATTTCACCCCTAAGAGCAATTCCAAACAATGCACCATCGGGGACAATTTCATAAAACTCTATTTTAGGCGGGATTTCGAGAGGATAGGGCTTATTTGATGGCAGGTCCCGTCCACAGCTTCCGCACCAGGTTGCAGTTGCCACAACTTCTTTAAGACAAAAGGGGCAAATATTTCGTTTGGAAAGCTGCATTTACAGTGTCCTTCCCATGGCACGATTGAGAATAAGGAAGCATCTAAGCGCCTAATCTGCAGGCGCAGCATTTCAACCGGGGGGGCAATACTCAAATCCAATTATTCTCTTTTTTTGAGACAAGCTTGTGATTAAGGTCACAAAATACGCACTACTAAATTATTAGCAATCACCAAAATTAAGCATCCTCCAGCATCCTCGCTGATAGAATCCAAAATCAGCGTATGTTAGCAGCTAATCGTTAATTTGAAGTTTGGAGTAAGCCGATAAGAAAAAACAGAGGAGAAGCTATGGAATGCTCCCATTGCCATAGGAGTGATTATATCTATTCGGACCGTCCACAGGGTTTTGAATGTATTCTATACATTTTGGGATTTTCGCGTTTTTTTTGCCGAAATTGCTATCAAAGTTATTTAAAATTCCGCTTATTTCACAATCTGCAGTCCTTATTATCTCACTGGCTGCACCATGAAGTAATTACAATCCGATATATTCATTCCTCGCTCCATCCCGCACCCAATGATATCCAAAACGATCTAATGATAGATTTTGACCGGCAGATTGAAAAATTTGTTGGAGATAATTCTGATATTTTCCAGCAGGTCTCTGAGAACCCTGCACCTGCAAATGGAACGATCGTCGTCGATGATCAGAATCAGGACCATCGTCTTCGCCCCATTTCGTACCGTTGATGGTTGCGGGCAAGAAAATAGAAAACTCGTAGCCCCTTGGAAGCAGATTTCGCGCCTCGATCCGCCCCTGGTGAGCATCGATAATCTTCTGGCTGAGGGTCAACCCCACGCCCATCCCACTGGGTTTTGTGGTAAAAAATGGATCGAAAATCCGCCCGGCCAACTCCGGTGGAACCCCCACACCATTATCTGAAAAGGTGATCCTGATGAAAGGAGAAGCGGTCGCCGTCGTAATGACCAATTGTCCGTCCGAAGCGCAAGCCTCTGCGGCGTTCTTAATCAAGTTTAAGAAGACCTGTTTCAGGAGAGATGCGTCCGCCTGGATCCAGGGAGTTTCTTCAGAAAGCTCCAAATTGATCTCTAGATTGAAAGAGCCCAGCTCCACAAGCCGGACCGTCTTTTGAATCAATTCGTTGATGGAGACGAGATCTTTCTCCACCTTCAGCGGCTTCGTAAAGTAGCGGAAGTTGTTGAGGATTTTTTCGATCCGGTCGATCTCCTCATTAATCAGGCTGCAGTATTCCACGCACCTTGGATCAACACTATCCTGATCCTGCAACTCCCGAGCCAGAAGGCTCGACGCCCCTTTGATCGATGTCAATGGGTTTCGAATTTCATGGGCGATGCCTGCCGCCATCTCGCTTAGATCCTCTACCCTTTTGCGCATCTGGGCGAGGATGTCGTAGGTCGTTCTGTGTTTGAATACCCCCATCGCCAAAATAGAAGAATAGAGAATGCTTCCCACATGGCCGAGAGGAGGGACCCAAGGTGTTGCAAATTGAATGTGATCGGTGACGACGGTGATCACCCCGGCGATGCCGGCAACCAGAAGGTAGCGGAACCGGCTCTTGTCATTGTGGACTCGCGCCTTTCGGATTGCCTCGGTTAACATCGCGATCATGGCAAGAAAGAAGGGGACAAAGAGAACAAAGTAGAGGATGCTCCATTGGGCATTCTCCTTGTCGTAACGGAGATGGAAGGGACTCATGGTCAAGATACACGAGAAGGCATAGGCAAGCAGAACCCACCGGACATTTCTTCTCTGGTGAGGCCTCACCTGGGTGATGATGAAGTGGAACATGAGAGCGGGGAGAAAGGCAGAGGTGGCCAGGGATAGGCGCCACCCCGCAGGCGATCCCATGAACTCGCCGAGATTCCATCCCATCACAAAAAGGCAGATCAACAAAAAGGTGATATGAACAATGCTCCTCGATGAGCGGACCATGACGAGGATCGCAAAGGCAAAGTTCACCAGGATGGCCAGAAACGCCAAGCAGCTGTCGATGGTGGGGAAGGTTTGACTCATCTATTCAGGCCTTTGACAACAACGATCTTTTTCAGGTTTCTGCCGACAAGAATAATAAGACGCGGTTTCCCGAAACCGTTTCCCATCCGACCGCTCTCCGCTTCCGGGAAAAAGCATTATGCTACTATCCGATTTCCCATCAAATCGTTGCTTTCGGCGCTGCTCATGATTTTATCCCAAGTTGGGACAATATAGTTCGGAGTTTTTGCACATTACAATTGAAAACTCGGCACCTCGGCGATGCACCACGATGGCCCGCGTTAGCTCCCCAGTTGCGTTCTGGAAGTTAGATTCCTCATCCCTTACCAATCAGTTCATTAGTAAGTGGCGCCTTGATTTGGAGAGAGTGCTTCTGGCAGGGATGCTATACTGAGCGGCCTATGAATGAACAGCATACGCACAAATGGTTGATCCTGGTGGCTGTGGGAAATGCCTTGTTGATGGGCACGATCGATGGTTCGATAGTGAACGTGGCTTTGCCGAGCCTGACAACGGACCTCCACACGCAGTTTCACATTGTCCAATGGGCGGTTTTATCGTTTTTAATGGGCTTATCCGTCCTGATTCTAATGGCTGGGCGGCTTGGGGACATGGTTGGAAAAAAGCGGGTGTTTATAGCCGGTCTGATTGTCTTTGTACTGTCCTCTGCGCTCTGCGGGCTGTCCCCCGGGATCAATTGGCTGATTGCTTTCCGCTTTTTGCAAGCAATTGGCTCGGCAATGATCGTGGCGCTTGGGGTGGCCATAATAGCTGAAACCTGGCCGCCTGAAGAGCACGGCAAGGCGATCGGTATTTCCGGCGGCATCATCTCCCTTGGCGCTGTCGCAGGGCCGGCGCTGGGCGGCTTCATTCTGCACGTGCTCAGCTGGCGCTGGATTTTCTTCGTCAATGTACCCGTCGGACTGCTATCGCTGGCTCTCGTTCGCATTTATGTGCCGGATCTCCAGCCGAAGAATCGAAATGAAAGATTTGACATTGTCGGAGCCATTTTGATCGGCGTTACAATGTTCTCGTTCGTTCTGGCGATGACATTCACTCAGACTCGAGGCCTATTTTCCACACCTGTAGTGAGCCTTCTAATTTGTTTCGCAGTTGCCTTGTCAGCATTTATTTGGACCGAGAAGCATGTGGCACATCCGATGCTGGATCTCTCGTTATTCAGTGATACGAGTTTCACCCTTAATCTGCTCACGGGATTTGCCACGTTTGTCTGTATATCCGGCATTTTGTTGATATTCCCTTTTTATCTGCAACTGGTCAAAAGAATGGATCAGCAACACATCGGGCTTGTAATGTCGGCAGTGCCGCTCGCGCTGGTGATTTTGGCGCCTATAGCAGGCATGTTGGCAGACAGAGTGGGAACGCGTCCCGTAAGCCTGATCGGCCTGGCCGTTATTGTCGGAAGCTACATTCTTATCAGCAGGCTGACGGTTTTCACCCTCCCTATCAAATTCATTCTCATGACGCTACCTAACGGAATTGGGATGGCAATATTCCAGAGTCCAAACAATACCGCCATCATGGCAGCCGCGCCTCGCCGCAGGTTGGGAGTTGCCAATGGCATGCTCGGCTTGAGTCGCACACTGGGCCAGTTGACCGGGGTCTCGATTCTGGGAGCCTTCTTTGCCCGCAGGCTGCAGTACTATGCGGGGAAGGCGGTTGATGTAACTGCAGCTGGAAACTCGGCGATCGTCCGGGCTATGCATGATCAGGCATATCTTGCGGTCGGGCTCGTAGCGACCGGGATGGTTCTTGCGCTTTGGCAAGCTCAAAGGGAATGGAAACGCAAAAGCATAGAACAATAAAACAATGGATGGATTTTGATTATGCTTCCTGGAGCCTTAGATGTTGCCGATCATTAATAAGTGAAGGTTTTGGGACACTCGCCGGATTACTGAGTTCTGCAAGCATCTTTTTTGCTGTTAAGCGCATGCAATTTGATACGTAAATAATTGGCATAATCA
>JAHFUH010000487.1 GCA_023265215.1 Acidobacteriota bacterium | reverse complement strand
CGGGTTGGCAGTGTTAGCATTTCGAAGGAGCCAACGAAAGCGATCATATTTTCGGATAGCGTTGATCAAAATGGGTGTGTTGGATTGGAGTTAGATCCAGGGCCATGGAGTATACGCCTTCAAGTTCCAGAATATGCCAGCGCAAGAATTCTTCTGGAAATATCATCCTCTCACGATCATGTCAGAAGGATCATTCGGTTGCATAGAACGCTAATGGTCAAAGGCATTGTTCTGAATGCTTCTCGTCAACCCCAGCCCGATGCGAGTGTCCTATTTGGGGTGCCTAATGATTCGTCTTCGATTTCTCCAATCGCTTCAACGCATACCAGCAATTCCGGAGATTCCATATCAGCAACGGTGGTGAATACCAGCAATTCCGGAGAGTTCTCGGCAGAATTGGTATTCCCTAAAGAGGAGATTATGATCTATGCCTCAAAGCCTCCCTATGGAATAGCTCAGGTGGGCCCTTTAGATATTCACGATATTGAAAACAAGTATTTGGAAATCATTCTTCCCAAGGAGGAAGAAAAGTTTGCAACTATCTCGGGAAGAGTTCTCGATTCAGAGATGAAACCAGTTAGCGGCGCTAGCGTTGAATTTATTCAATCACTAATCATACCGACGATAAATCCTGCTCTTCGCGGCCTCGACGCTGAGAGCCTGCAAAAAATCATTCGAAGTGATCCCGCCAAGGCTTTCATAAAGCAACCTGAACCAAAATATTCTGATCCTCTCCATAGATTCTTATCAAATGCTTATTTTCGTCCAAAAACAAAGTCGAATGAAGCCGGACATTTCTCGTTGCAAGTGCAGATCCCCACTAGGGGAGTCCTTAAGTCATCTGCTGACGGTCTTTTGCCTTACCAAGAAAACAGTGTTAATATCAGCAGAAATATCTCTAAGGATATTTACCTCGGGATTCCCTTAATATTTTCGGTGCAGGTAAAAGCATTTGGTGGACAGACTGTTTTAGGAACAACCGCCAGGGGCGTAGACACATATCTTTTCCGACTGGATTCACAATCGGACAAATATTATTCGCTTGGATACCCTTTTACAATATTCGCTGAGGGAATCCGATACAATCAGGGCATTACGGAAAGAAAGCAGATCACACGCTTTCAAAAGGAAATAGAATTAACATTGGGAAATTGTGATGTCCAGGGGCAAGTAATGGGCGAAAACGAATTGCCTATAAATAACATCCATGTGGCTGTCAACGCTGTAGGGGAGACGGAACAAGAGAATGGTCTTAAAATAAGCGAGAACGTAACATACTATTCTGAAAATGGCATTTTTTCACTCAGACATTTAATTCCTGGGAAGGCCTCATTGTCAATAAGCGGCAGTTCTGATGAGCAAACGGTGTTCGAAAAAAAGACCATCGAATTGCTTCTTTTAGAGGGAATAACAGTTAAGCCCATCATTGTACTCAAAAGAAAATGATATCTGCCACATTTGCCATCGAACGGGCTGCACCATAAGCTTACTTTGATGCGGTGATTTCTTCGTGGTCCAGAATTATAGGACGTTGAAACTCTTCATGGTTCCCCCGAAGTCCCGTTGTTGTGGAAAATAATCTGAATGTCAAGATTCCGCGCGGACTTGTCATCGGCAGATTGGAACCTGAATCACTGGATATCGGCTTGACTGGCCCAACTCGCCTTGGTTGAAAGCTGGAGAGGGATACTGCTAATGCTTCAAGTAAATTACAGCTGCGGTTTTTCTGTCCCAACACTTACGGCATAATCTACACTTGCCACCTTGCTTCGGTGCTGGACAGGTCACATTAGCGGGATTCTTTGTAATCTCCCGCCTGTTCGACAAGCAGAAGCCGGGATTGAATAGCTTAAGCAAGGCATCTTTGATGGTTCGGATAAGCCGGAGACCTTGCGCCATGCCGGTGACTGAAAAATATTGCTCAAAGCCGACACTCCTTTCATGAACTGGACAGTTGTGTGGGTTATGCCGGGAACGGTTGCAGCCGCTCCCGGATTATTTGGCCGGATTGAGATTTATCCTGATTGCTCAAATGTCTACGGTGTAGACAGAAGTGAATGTTGCTTGATCGCGGAAAAGCCACAGGCGGGAATCAATGGGGATCTTCCCATCTGGTAACGCTCAGGAGAACGCCCCCTCGGTTATAATCCGCAACCGCATTATTCTGTTGATAGAATTCGAAGAAGACAGCGAACTTCCAGGATCGCTCTCGTATGTAATAGCGGGAATCGTCCGTTAAATGCCCGTCCTTCCACATCAGCTTCTTGATAACGTCAAACCCCTGACGGCGAAGCTCATTGCGGACAGCATGGAATAACAGAGACTCCCTATAGAGCTTTGGGTTTCCAGGCTCACGCTGCCCAAGGCAAATATGCCCATTGATATTTACTTTCATGGTTTCTCCAGGAACAAAAGGGGGAAGGTCTACACTGTGGACAAAGGCGGGATTCTCTGAACTTTTGTCGGGACCAAGCTGTATGTTTGCAGGGCAGTGGCAAGAGATTCCAGATATTCAGTGTCCCATTCCTTATCTGGATTCCAAAACCTTTTCCCGCTTTTATCGCTATCCAAAAACAAAAGCTCCTGCAATTGTCGAACAATCTGCCGAAGCTCCGGTCTGGTAAGGTCTTCCACTTTTCTCATGTCATGGCCTCCACCAATTTGTTTTTTATCTGTAATCCTGTCGCGGATTTCCTTTCCGGTTAGCATTTGCCTTCCAGATGTAGGTTGAAAAAGAAATGAATTCTCTGCCTGAGATATTCATTCGTGTCCCAATAGCCAGCAGCCGCAGTGAATTTCCAGTCACCGCATGAACAGACAGCAACTGTGTCTCGTAGACGGCGAATCTTGAGTCGATGAGTCTCTTTGCCATTGTTGTTTTCCATTGGTTTCTCCTCTTTATAGGCGGATTCCTAGTCAATCTGGAATGAGAAGTAGTAGCGTGGGCTATGTTGAAACGTGAGACTGCCCAACCGGCCGTCTGATTTTCGTTTCACGACAACAAACGGAGCCATGAACCCTTTGATATCAAAATCCTGGCACAGCTGATCTGTGTCCCACACTTGCCCATGCTCTGCCTCAAGGGCAACACGGCTTCCCGGATCCACGTTGATTGTCTGTACCAATGCGCGTCTGATTTCTTCCGTTTGATCCATATTTTTCTCCTTTGATTGAGATTGGTTTAGGGTTGGGCAGAGCGGGATTATTGCAATTCGTGATAATGGTATTGAGTAGTGCGGGTTGGGGGTTCATCGTACAGCGTTACCCAAACTTCCCGCAGATAGGATTTGTTGCAGTCCTGATATTTATCTCTCTTTAGGAAAACCCATCCGATTACCAGTGCCTTACCTTCCTTGGTATCAATGTAAACTTTCCCTGTGCATCGGCCAAATTCCCGCTGGTAGGATTTGAACAGTTCGCCGGGATCGTCAGTGAATGATTCGTATGGTTCAGCCTCACCGAATCGCATTTTCCTGCTCAAATCCACAAAGGCTTCACTTACCCAGAGCATGATCGCTCCTTTCCATTTGCCGTTTGGCTTTGTGAAGGCCAGTTTCCATCGGCAGATTCGAAGAAATTCTGTCTTGTCATTATTTCTCCTGAAAAAACGGGGATTTAAACGGATCTTGAGGGGGCTGAAAAGAATTCGTGTCTACGCTGTAGACTTCGGGTGAGCGGGTTCAAAAGCGGGAATCTAAGAGGTTTCAGTAAGGAGCCCAGCATCAGCAAAGGAAAAGTAATCCTCAAAACCGATGACGATGTGGTCAAGAACTCGGATGCCCAAAATGTTACCAGCTTTAACCAGTCTAGCCGTGCAGTCCCGGTCCTCGCGACTAGGCTCATGACAGCCACTTGGATGATTGTGCATAAAAATAATCGCTGCCGTACTATCTCGCACAGCCGGGGCAAACGAATCCCGAGGGTGGACCACTGAAGTGCTTAAACTACCTACCGAGATAAGAACCTCTCGAATTAATTGATTCTTTGAGTTCAGGTTCAGAGCGACGAAATATTCCTTTCGGGCATTGAAGAATCTTGCCCGATACCTTAAAAATAATTCCCGGCTATTGCTAAACCGCTCTCCCAGCTTGAATGGTGAGGAACACAATTCCTGGCCTATACGGATAGATGCTGAAATTACGGCTGACTGCTTCTCTGTTAATCCACAGCCCATAAGTTCGGCACCGGATGCTGAAGCTGTAATCGTTGAGGCAATCTTTTTAGCCTTTGCCAAAGTTCTTCCATTGAGTTTTCCGTTTCCAAGCACTGTGGCAATGTTCACCGTTAACTGATCCGATAGAACGGGCTGGATTGATTCACACACAAATTCATCCATATATTTCTCCAGGTTCATTACAGGTTTGTGGATTTATCCCGCTTGTAATCTCAATGAGAACCTTGGCGGGAGACTTGTCTACACTGTGGACTTCGGGGTGAGGGGGATTTCCAAAGGCGGGATTATTTAAAATTCTATCTGGAGAATCCTTCCAGCTGCGATGTCAATTTCCGTGCGCTTATCTGCATATGGAACCGTTTGAGAAAACCGGGTT
>JAHFUH010000486.1 GCA_023265215.1 Acidobacteriota bacterium | reverse complement strand
AATCGCCGGCCGCATCCAACCGGCTCCTGCTGGATAGATATGGCGTACCCTGGAAGGACGCGATATCTCAACCCGGGTTCCGCCTCACGTCCGAAAGACTGCTGCCCAATAACGCCAACCACAGCAACTAATTGCTGGTGTCCGCCCCCAATATGGAGCGCGTGCGTCCCGCCCGCAAACGGGAAGGATGCCCAACGCTGCATTTTGCAATCAGGTGATAGGCGTCACCTTATCCGAACGTGTCAGAGCCGAAAATGTAGGAGGCGCACCTGATACAGCTGCCAGGAGGAGTTGAAGGAATATGGGAGCATGCTCCCAAATTGAAACTCCCCGTATATTGGGGAAATATCCGCTGCTTGAACTGCTGGGCGAAGGCAGTCTGGGATCTGTTTATAGAAGTTTCGATCAGGAACGCGACCGTGCAGTTGCAGTGCGAATTTTAGCGGAGGGTATTAAATGGGACGAACCGCTGGAGGAGTTGTTTTATCGAGAGTGCCGGGCCATTACTTCTTTGCAGCACCCCAATATTGCTTCTGTTTTTGAGACAGGTAAAGAAGAACAATCCTTCTTTATTGCGATGGAATCGCTCGGCGGCAGCGATCTTAAAAGCCTGATTGCACGAAAACCGGCTATGCCGGTCGAGGCCAAAATCTCGATAATGATTCAATTGGTGGAAGGCCTCAGCTACGCCCATAAGAACGGCATTCTGCATCGCAACCTGTCGCCGGGGAAAATCCATCTGACGACGGATGGGATCAAAATCCGCGACTTTGCTATTGCCAGTATTTTAATGAAGCACCTTCCTCGTCCCGGAGTCCGGTGGGGAATTCCTATCTATCTTTCGCCGGAGCAGATTCAAAACAAGAGTTCAGACCTGCAATCGGATATTTATTCCGCCGGCATCATTTTCTATGAGTTGCTCACCTACTGCCATCCTTTTCACGATGCGGACGGCAACAAAGCACTGGACAACATGTTGCTGGGTGCGCAGATCGCAACCTTTGATCAATTTCCGGATGTCCCGCCGGGAGCATGGGCGATACTCAGGAAATGTTTGGCAAAGAATCCGGGCGATCGCCATGCAGACATGGATGAACTGTTGAGCGCATGCAAGAGTCTTATTAAGGACATGTCGGAAGACGTTCAGCTGATGCTGGCCGAATTGCAATCCTCTTTCCCACTTCTCAAGAAAGCTGCCGCACAGCCGGATGCATCGGAGGACATCCTAAAGCTCCTGCATGAAATACAAGTTGTTTTGCATGACCAAAAAGAAGCAGATTATGCTTCACTGGACCGGCTTGTGACCGTTCTGCTGGAACAGCATCCCACGATTCAGGAAGCGGCCAGCTTGTTGCAACCATGGGAACCCGCGCTTTATCAATTGCCGCTCGCTGAAGCAACTGATCCTCCTCCTCTTCCCAATGCGGTCTCTCCCGATCCGATCAGTCCGGATGCGGACAGAGGCGCTGACGGCAGGCTCCCGGATTCGAATAGGGCCCCTTTGGTACCGGAAACAATACTCAGGCAAAAGGATGAGGCGCCGCTCCCTTGGTCTCAAAGCAGCGTGGCAACTCCGGTTAAAGAGCCCAGACGAGCTTCCATTCCATGGCGCTATGGCAAAATTCATAAAAAGACTTACAGCACCGCGGCGGCACTGCTGTCGATTCTCCTGATCGTCACCGCGGCATACATATTTCAAGGCACCGAGGCGGGCAAATCCGTCCAGTATGCCTGGAATGTTTTCACAAGGAACAAGAGCGTAACGGCAAGTGCATCGGATCTACAATTCAGCCCTAACAAAACCAGTGCTCCTGCATATAAAACACAGGATTTAAACCAAAAGATTCCCGGCAGGAACCTTCAGGGTGAACCGGCTGGACTTCCTTTGAACAAAGTCGAGGGGGCGCCGGGCCAGAGCAGTAGCCTTTCGTCTCGCCGTCCGGTTCCCAATGCGCTTGCACGCATCTCCGATTTGATTGATGCCGGCAATCTGCCGATGGCCAAGATAGCATTGGATTCTTTTCAGAAATCCCATCCGGGAGTTGCCGGGATTGCACCTATTCGCAAAAAATGGCAGGAGAGGAAATATGCCGAGACTCAGGCGCTGGAGCGCAGGGAAACAGCGAGACAGCAAAAGGAAAATGATTGGGACCGCCAGGTTGCAGATCTGTTTGAATCTGGAAAATACAACAAAGCCGGTAATCTCCTGAGTCTCTGGCTTTCCGAGGATCCGGACAGTCTACGGGCCCAGGAATTGGCTGCAAAGAACGACGAAATTCAAGCCATTATCAAGTCTTACAGTGCGGCAATTACGGAGAGCAGGTACCAGGATGCGCTCGCTGCTCTTGGCAGGGCGGAGAAGTTAAATCCTCAGGATTTGACTTTTTCCGAGTTGCGCCAGCAAGTCGAAACAAGAAAGGCCTCCGCCAGAGGTTTGTTGACAGTCCGCCGCCTGGGCGCAAAAGCAAAAATCCTTTTGGATGGGAAAGCGATTGGAAGGGATGGCGAAGTGTCCAATGAGAGTGTGCCAATCGGCAATCATACCCTGGCCGTCGAGAGCGAAGGAACCTCCCTTTCATCCAAAATACAGGATATGCGCGAAGGGGTGGATCTGGGGTTTGTATATGATTTGGCCGGACGATATGTGCGACCGATGATTGAGTCCGACCGGGAGTTGCTGGCTCGAAGGAGATTGACGGAGGAAGTGCATCATTTCCAATTGGAGCATGTACACGGAACTCTGCGAGGCAATTGCCGCGGCGAGCTTACGATCAGCTTTCTTGATGTTGCATACAAGCCCTCTTCCGGATTACATGGATTCCGGATCCCAATCAACCAGCTCAAACTCAGGAGCGACGGAAAATCAATCGAGTTTCTGTTTGTTGCCGACGGCAGCCGTTTTCAGAGCTTCAAATTTTCTGATTTGCAAACGGCTGAGACGTTCAAGCTGAAATGGGATGAGTTGAAATCCAAAATGCCGCAATAGATTCGCTGCACCCGCATTACTTTTTGCCGGAGCCCGCATACCATCCGATTTGACGTGCGATGCCACGGAAAATTCCGACGTCCGGCGCTTCGAGACCAGCCCTTCCCAGCAGCTGACGGATCCGGAGCATCATATGCCCGGCATTCTGAGGCTGTAAGAATCCAATTTCGCGCAGTGCTGTTTCCAGTTGGGAATACATGGCCTCAATCTGCTCCAGGGACGCCAGCTTGGGAAATCGAGCCGGGTCCCTGCCCAGTCTTCCCATCAAAAGCTCATAGCACACAATCATGACAGCCTGGGATAGATTTATGCTGTTTGCCTTGTGCTGCGTCGGGATTCGAATCAGGAGCTGGCAGCATTGCAGGTCGTCATCGATCAGTCCTGTATCCTCCGGACCGAATAATATCCCTACTTTCTGCTGCGCCGCCTGATCCAGAATTCGTGGGACCAGAGAACGAAGCGAAAAGGATTGAGCTCGATATCCGCCGCTTTTCCCGGTTGTGCCAACCAGCAAGCGGAAACCGCGCATGGCGCTTTTAAGATTTTTGCAAACCCGGGCGGAATCCAGAACGACCTTTCCTCCTTTCGCCAACCGGTAGGACTCATCGCTTATTTTGCATTGCGGCGCCGCGAGAATCAGCTGATCCAAGCCCATATTGAACATCGCGCGGGCGGCTGACCCTATATTGCCTGGGTGTTTGGTCCCGGCAAGAATGATTGTAATGTTATTCAAAAGCATGTCGTTACTCTAAACAGTTTCGATGAATCTCGCAATAGATGTGCAAAATATGGGACGATCCCCTATTTTCGCCCCATAAATAGTCGCTTGACTGGATTTGTGAAGCGAAAATAGGGTAGCGTCCCCCAATAAATATGAGAAAATTCTTCCCGGGGCATATCTATGGATCGGGGAATGCCTGGAGGAAATGACAGTGCGCTATGCTTACGTTTTTCTTATAGTCCTGGTGCTTTTGAGCGGAGGGGCTCTGTCACAAAGCCCTCTGAATTCGGCTCCGCTGCAAACCTCAAAAACGAATTTGGATCCAGAACAGATAATTCAGAAGTTCGCTCAAAAAGAAAGTGAGTTCTACGATGCCTGGATTCAATATAAATATATCCAGACAGCCGTCATTCGCGTTTTATCAGTGGATGGCGAACCCCAAAAAGAAAAAATGACGATGATTTCGGAAGTGGTCTTTAACGACGACGGGACTCGCGCAGTCAAGCTTGTCAGCCAGACCGGCCGGCTGCGGAGTGTCACGTTCACGGAGGAAGACAGAGATGTTATCGATAATATCAATCCGTTCGCTTTGACTACTAAAGAGCTCCCGCTTTACAACCTGAAGTATCTCGGTAAGGAACACCTCGATGAATTGAACTGTTATATTTTCTCGGTGAAGCCCAAGAGCACAAAGGGCAACCGGCTTTATTTCGACGGGAAAATCTGGGTCGATGATCAGGATCTGCAGGTTGTCAGGACTTTCGGGAAGGCGGTCCCGCAGACCAGGGAAAATCAGTTCCCGGAATTTGAGACAATTCGGCAGGTGATTGACGACAAATATTGGTTCCCAGCCTG
>JAHFUH010000485.1 GCA_023265215.1 Acidobacteriota bacterium | reverse complement strand
CAGCCTTCCTTGGCGCAACGAACCCCGGTAGATTTCAATTTGATAAATTTACAGTCGGGATAATTGCTGCAGGCTGTGTACTCGCCGTAGCGGCCATGTTTAATGGCCAATTTCTTGCCACAGGCCGGGCATTCTTCTTCCAGCGGGATATCCTGCTTGACGGTAACATTTTCTGCGGATTTGACTATCTTCTTGGTATTGCGGCATTCGGGATACCCGGAGCAGGCCATGAATTCACCGAAGCGGCCCCGCTTGAGCACCATCGGCTTGCCGCACTTCTCACACTCTATTTCATCATCGGATTTTTCCGAACCGTCCAGGCTGCCAACTTTGGGAATTTCCCTGGTATTCCTGCATTCCGGATAGGAAGAGCACGCCATAAAACGACCGAACTTTCCCCATTTGATTACCATCTTGCTGCCGCATTTATCGCAAATTTCATCGGTTTCAATGGCTTCGGTTTTTACGTCCCGCATTTCTTTTTCCGCCACTTCCAGGCGTTTGGAAAAGCGGTCATAAAAATCGCGCATTGCATTCTGCCAAAGCTCGCGTCCCGATTCGATTCGGTCGAGATGGTCCTCCATTCGAGCCGTATATTCGTAATCGAATATTTCGTCAAAGCTTGCCACCAGGAGTTCCAGAACAAGTTCTCCTGTTTCCGTGGGATAGAATTTGCCGTCGCGCTTGTCGACATATTCTCTATCCTGAATTGTGCTCAGAATTGTGGCATAGGTGCTGGGCCGCCCTATCCCTTTTGATTCCAGAGCCTTTACCAGGGAAGCTTCATTGTATCTGGGAGGCGGTTGAGTGAAATGCTGATCCGGCAGCAGATCTTTCAGGCTCAGAGCTTCACCTTCCTTGGTTTCGGGCAGCACTGCTTCCTCACCATCCTGTGTTGCGCTGTCTTCCGCTTTCGATTCCTGGTAAACGGCAAGAAATCCGTTGAACTTGGTGATCGAACCGGTTGCTCTGAAGTCCACTCTTCCTGCTGTGATATCGATATCGGTTTGATCGAACAATGCCGGATTCATCTGGGAAGCGACGAATCTATTCCAAATCAGGTTATATAGTCTCCAGATGTCGGGCTCCAGATCATTTTTAAGGCTTTCGGGAGTGCGTTCAACGGAAGTTGGCCGGATTGCTTCATGCGCATCTTGGGCCGTTTTCTTGGATTTGTAATAAATTGGATGATGCGGAAGGTAGGCTTCACCATAGTCGCGTCGAATCAAACCGCGCACCTCTTGAAGAGCACTTTCGGATACCCGGCTGGAATCCGTGCGCATGTAGGTAATCAGTCCGACGGAACCTTCCTGGCCGATTTCGATGCCCTCATAAAGTCTTTGAGCAAGAATCATCGTTCTCTTGACAGAGAAATTGAGCTTTCGGGCAGCTTCCTGCTGAAGCTTGCTTGTAATGAACGGCGGCACGGGATATCTCTTTTTTTCCCGGCGATGAATTTTCTGGACGATAAAAGGCGTCTGCTTGAGCTCATCGACAATTGTTCCGGTGGTTTCGCCATCCGGGACTTCCCATTTCTTCCCGTCGAGCAAACGCGCTTTTGCAGTAAATTCAGGTGGGGTTTCCGCTGCCAGCCTCGCTGCCAGAGTCCAATATTCTTGAGTTTTAAAAGCCCGGACCTCCTGCTCCCTTTCTACAATCAGGCGGAGCGCCACCGTCTGAACTCGGCCTGCAGAAAGGCCGCGCCGGACTTTATCCCAGAGCAAGGGACTGATTTTGTATCCGACCAGGCGGTCCAGGATACGCCGTGTCTGCTGAGCATTCACCTTGTTTTGATTGATCCGGCCGGGCTTTTTAAACGCTTCTTCAATAGCATTCTTCGTAATTTCATGGAACAGCACCCTGTAAATGTTTCGGGATTTGTTCGAAAGCTCTTCAAAAAGGTGTTGGCAGATCGCCTCCCCCTCGCGATCAGGATCGGCCGCCAGATAGATATCAACACTATCCTTTGCGGCTGCTTTTAATTCCTTAACTATCTTTGTTTTCGAAGGGATAACCGAATAATGCGGGGTGAAATCGTCATCGACATCGACGCCAAGTTTGCTCTTGGGCAAATCTTTGATATGCCCAACAGATGCTTTGACGACGAAATTTTTGCCAAGGTATTTACCAATTGTTTTTGCCTTGGCTGGAGATTCAACTACTACAAGTGACTTAGCCATAGAAGCGCGCAAACTATAACAAGCTGGACGAAAAATCCAAGTAAAAATAAAATTCCACCATTTTTGCCCGGTTCCGTCAGGACCCCATTTTTCTTGTTCTTATATATAAATTGCCGGGTAATTGGCGAATCCAGCCGCCGGTTTCGAGTTTCAATAATAAACCGCTTAAGCGCGGTATTTCGAGACCGCTGGTTTTATAAAGTTTATCAAATTGAGTTGCCTCATCCTGCTTCAGCAGCTGTATCAGGCTGGATTCCTCGTCGGAAAGCAACTCCAACTCAGGATTTGGAGGCGCTTTGGCATCTTCCTGAGAAAAGATTTCTTGCCTGAGTCCGGACGGCAATTCCTCAACAATATCCCTCCAGGATTGGATCAGCTTGGCACCCTGTTTTATCAGATAATTGGGGCCAAAACTCTGGGGAGACGTCAAATTGCCCGGGATTGCAAATAGCTCTCGATTTTGCTCCATCGCCAGCCTCGCGGTTATAAGGGAGCCGCTGTATTCATTGGCTTCAACAATAACGGTTCCCAATGAAAGCCCGCTTATGATGCGGTTCCTGACAGGGAAATTTTGAGGCGAAGGGGAGGTGCCAGGGGTAAATTCCGAAAGCAGCAATCCCTTTTCCATAATTTTTTGTGTGAGCTGCTTATGCTCTTTTGGGTAAACCATGTCAATTCCACAGCCGAGTACGGCAATGGTTTTTCCGCTCGCTTCCAGGCAACCTCGGTGTGCAGCAGCATCAATGCCCCGTGCCAGGCCGCTCACCACAATCACACCTCTGCTTCCTAAATCGGATGCGATTCCTTGGGACATTTGCAGACCATAGATGGTTGGCTTTCTGGTTCCCACAATTGCAATACAGGGATCTGCCATAATTTCCAGATTGCCCCGAGCATACAAAACAAGAGGCGGATCATATATTTCCTCAAGCAGATCAGGGTAACCCATGCTTCCGCGAATAAGAAACTGGCATCCTTCCCGCACTCCCCAATCGAAAATTTCCTCCGCAGTTGCTTGGAAGCTCCGGGCGCGAAAGAGGGGGAATGCCTCAGCCGGAACTCCCAACGTTCCAAGGTGTTTATCGTTCTGAGCAAATATATCCGAAATATTTGCATGAGCTTTCCAGATTCTGCTTTGAGTCTGCTTGCCTATGCCCGGAAGCAAAGTCAATTCAATCGCAGCTCGTATCAACGAATTATTGATGGAATGCATGGTCGATAGTTGCTCCTAAAGATCGTTTTTGCGTGTTTGCCTGAAAATCCGTCATATAATCCCGCTGTGGCTAATGTTTCAGATGCAGGCTGTTTATTTCGCAAATTTTGAATTTGGGCGAATCTTTAAGGCAGGCAACATAAATAATGAAAATTCGGATCTCTCTTGTGCACTATCTAAATTCCGCTCCTTTGGGTTGGGCTTTTATCCATGGCCCGTTTCGCGAGGCGTTCGAAGTTTTTCCCTCCTCGCCTGCTTTATGTGCGGATCAGCTCTCAAAGGGGGAAGTGGACATAGGTTTGATACCCAGCATCGAGTATCAGCGAATACCCGGTTTGCGAATAATTCCCAACGTATCCATCTCTTCACTCAAAGAGGTGCGCAGTATTTTGCTGGTGAAGCCCAAGGGAAAAAGGGAGGTCAATTCGGTTGCTCTGGATAGCAGTTCCCGCACATCCGTTGCTTTGACGAAAATATTGTTGAATATAAAACTGAACCTCCAACCGGAGTTTGTGACGCATCCGCCGGAATTACGCTCAATGCTGAATAGGTGCGATGCGGCGCTGCTGATTGGGGACGCAGCTCTCAGAATCTCGCTCGATGATTATGAAACAATGGATTTGGCCGAAGAGTGGTTTCAATGGCAGCAAAAGCCTTTTGTGTGCGCATTCTGGGCATGCCGGCCCGGTTTTTCCATTCCGAATGATTTGAATTCAGTTTTTTTGGAAGCAAAAAACTGGGGGATTGAAAGGCGGCCTGAAATCGCTGCGGTTTATGCCAAATTGCTGAGCTTACCAGTTGCGTTTCTAGAAAAATACCTAGAGAAGAACATTAACTTTGATATGGGCCCCAGCCATATCCAGGGGGTTGAAACATTTTATAGCCTTGCGAAACAGCTGGACCTGATACCCGAATTAAGGCCTCTTGAATTTGTGAGTTAGGGTTCTGGCGTAGCCTAGGAGCCTGTCCGAGAATTAGGATGAGTCGCGCGCATGGGGCTTGTGGACCGATCTCAAGGTGACTGTCCAGTTGTCGACATCGAACTTTATTAAGGAAGAGAAAGGATCTGCCAGTACGGCAGCTTGCGCAGAAGCGAAATAGGAGCTTGCCGTTTTTTATCTTTTCCGGTCGTCCCTCCGCCAACCCGTGCAAACAACGCCGCATTGAGTTCATC
>JAHFUH010000484.1 GCA_023265215.1 Acidobacteriota bacterium | reverse complement strand
CTATCTGTACGCTTTGCTCCCAAGCCAGAGAACCGAGCAGCAGGGATGAGATTGAGGGGATGAACGCCATGCTGAGCGCGAGGAATGCGCCGTATGCGCCGAGCGAGAATAGCAGCGCGGTCGATGCGTATTCCACGCGGATTTGTGGATCTGTAGTGTCAAGGTAGTAGCGCCCCATGCCTTGACCGATTTCGAGAGTCACCACAAAATTCACCAGAGTACCGGCTGCAACGATCAGTTCGAGCACTCCAAATTCATGCGGCTCAAGCAGTCGACTATATATGGGAATGATGATGATCGGCAGCCCGAGGTAAATTAGCTGGCCGACCCCGTAAATGGCGCTTTCCTTGAGAAGTCTTCGGATCATGGAAGCTGATCCTTGCGGCCCGTCTTTGCGGTGTCGGCTTGCCGCATTTGCCGATCCTGCCTATCCGCACCCTTCGCCATCCCGACGAACAGCGCGGCAAGCTCCGGCTTATCGTTCAGGCATAGCGTCCCCGGCCCGCCAGCCGCAAGAAATGCACGAACCAGCTCGATGCCGCGCTCCTTTTTCAGACCGCATCCTTCGAGATAGCGAATCTGCTTCGGATCAAAGAGCCATTCACGGGGGTAAGTACCATTGATGAGCATGAGATACTTCTCCGCCACGCGGCGGGCCGACCAATGATCCCGGACGAAAATCTGTGCCCGCCGACCAATATCTTCACGAAAGGCGTGGTCAGTAATCATGCGCTCGATGGCACATTCGATTTCATCCGGATGGCAGAAGAGGCTCGGAGGCATCTCGTCAGGATGTAGCACTTGGGCAATCTGCGAGCAATAGTAGCTGCCGACAACTGAGGGTTTGCCGAAAAACGCGGCTTCAGTCGCGAATGCTGCCATAGGGGTGTCCGAATAGAGTTCATCAATGACGAAGCTTGCGCGCTGTATCTCGGCGAGAACCTCGGCATGTGGACGACCCGTAATCTCGACGTAGTCGAATTCAAGTCCCTTCGCATGAAGGGCCTGGATGACCAAGCGGATTTCCGCCGTACCCTTCGGGCCGAGTTTGGAAGGCGCATGCAGGATACGCACACGGCTTGACTCGGACTCGAACTCTGGCTGCCCGGGCATGGCGCTGGTATATTCAGCGGGAATGCCGATATAGTAGCTACTGACGATAGGCCGCGTATGGAAATGCGCGGACGGCCAAGCATTGACCACGACATCCGCGTACCGGTCGATAATCCAGACGCAGATCTTCTGTATTCTCGCGAGCGCTATTGCCTTCCGCACGGCACCGCGGCTCGTCTTCGTCATCACATAGCCGTTCAGGTATACAGGGCGCGTGTCCGATCCGGCGAAGACGTAGATTACTTTCTTCCCGAATAGCTTCAGGATCGGCAACTCGAGAAAGAAGCAGAAGGAGCTGACGGAGATGTAGATGAATGCGTCGTAGCGCCACAACGCCCACGGGAACGCCATGACACTAAACAGGTTCTGCACGAAGCCGATCCACAGAATCCTCCTCCACCACTGGATGGTGAAATATCTGCCGAGCTTCTGTGAAGCGGTCGCCAACCTGTCCGCCCAAGCTGGATTGTTGCTAGTCTCATACCTATGGTGGTGGTAGCCGATATTAAGAAATGCGGATTCCACCCCGATTTGGTCGAATCCAGCTTTGAGGCCGCGTCCAAAACCCGAAACTTCTCTGAGGCCAATAAAAATTCTCGGCGGACGTGTAGCCCTTGGTTTCATCTTGTGAATATGTTTTTCATCTATAAAAATTTCCCGCAGCGGTTTGTATTATCATTTGCCTTCTTCCATATCAAACAACATTGCGAAAAGTAAAAACTGAAAACCGGAAATCAGAAACAGCGAGGTCAAAATCGCTCTTGGCGCCGTAACCGCCTCTCCTTGCCAAAATAGCCAATCCGCAACCAGCCAGGAGCTAAGTAATAACCCAAGGGGAATACAAAAGAAGGCAAGCGCATAAAATAACACCAGCGGGTGAAAATCATGGTAGAGGTATTTAAATTTTAATCGCCAAAAAAAACCTTTCAACAACATCGGGGACACGCTCATTGCATAGTGCATCCCCTTGATCTGGGATTGCCTCTCTCCCGGCAGGTAAATAGCCACTCTGGGAATATCCAGTATCTTGAATCCGTACGCGTTCATTCTTATAAGAAAATCCATGGGGTAGCCATATCTTTTCCATGCTTTATCCCAGTTAATTGTCTCAATCGCCAACTTGGATATAGCCGTATATCCCTCCACAACGTCCATCGTCTTGTAGTAACCGGATGCAATTTTAGTTAGCGCTGAAATAATCCAATTGCCTATCAAACGAATTTTGGGCATTTTAGACAGGGTATCCTCCAGGTTTTTAAGATAAACCTGTTGCCTTTAACGTAATTAGCGCGGCCATCAATGATGGGATCCAGAAATGAATGGACTTCACTGAGATCCATCTGATGATCCCCTCCGACGACCACTGTGATATCATGCTTATCTTGGGCTGACTGCCTATATCCGGTAATAATTGCTCCGCCTGGCCCTTGATTAACCGTATGCTTGAGCAGTGTAATCCTCGGGTCAGTCTTCGCGCAGGCCAGTATCACTTCGTTCTGGTTGTCCGGGCTGCAGTCATCAACCACATAAATACGGTCTATAACCGCAGGAACATTCTCCAAGGTTGGCCGAATTAATTTTTCCTCATTGTATGCAGGAATTACCAAAGATATTTTCTTGTCGCGATACATTGTTTTCTCCGACCTTAGTTGGCAACCGCTTCTTTTAAACAGGAAACAACATAAGCAACCTGATTCTCTTTGAGCTCGGGGAACATGGGCAAGCTGAGAACCTCATTTTGATAAGCACTTGCGACAGGGTAATCCTGGGGGGTATGCCCTTGATATTGGTATGCTTTCAAGTTGGGTAGCGCAATGGGATAGTGAACTCCCGTATCGACTCCCTTATCTTTAAGGTGCTTCGCAACCCGTTCACGATTTTTCACCCTGACTACAAAGAGATGGAACACCGGGCTGGTATTTTGGGGAATAACAGGCGATACCACCTCCGGCACATCGGTCAGTAATTCCATGTACAGCTTGGCCAGCGACTGTCTTCTGGCGGACCAAGCATCAAGGTGCCCGAGCTTAACTTTTAATATTGCGGCCTGCAGGCCATCCAGTCGGCTATTCATCCCTTCTATCTCATGGTTATATTTTTCGATACGACCATGATTGGCAATCATTCTCACTTTTTTGGCCAGGTCGGCATCATGGGTAACAATAGCTCCTGCATCGCCATATGCCCCTAAATTTTTGCCGGGGTAGAAACTGAAAGAGGCCGCATCGGCCAGATTCCCCACCACCTTCTGTTTATACAAAGCGCCATGTGCTTGGGCGGCGTCTTCTATGACCCGAAGATTATTCTTTCTGGCGAATTGATTTACTGAATCCATGTCGGCCGGGGTGCCATACAAGTGGACTGGCATGACTGCCCTGAAATCAAGCCGACGGGAGTATTTTTGATAAATCTCCGCGAGATGGGATGGTGAGATATTGTATGTGGCCGGATCACAATCAACGAAGACGGGGGTAGCGCCAGCATTTGTGACAGCCTCAGAGGTGGCAATAAAGGAGTTGGCAGGAACCAGGACAGCATGACCAGCCCCTATACCCATGCCCCGTAAAATAATCGTAAGCGCATCGGTGCCATTGCCTACGCCAACGCAGTAACCCGCTTGGCAATAGCTGGCAAAGTTTTGCTCGAACTCTTTGAGATGTCTTCCGCCGATAAAGGATGTTTCGCTTATTACGTCCGAAATTGCACCATCAATTTCGGTTTTAATTGTTTGATATTGCGCAGCCAGATCAACAAATGGAACTTTCAAAAGTTACTCCTTAAATCTTGACGATTGAACCCAGTAAACTTCAGTGCTTGTTTCAGCCCAAATAGTTTGTTAGCACAAAGCTGTGTCATGTCGGCGCAGGCCGGGACAGATGATTAACAAATTCCTACGCCAGTGGGACAACAACATACTTTTGCCCGCTTCGTGTAGCCCTTCTTCTTGCTGGATTCCGACCTTCGCCGGAATGACGGCCTAATAGATTATTTGGGTTCAATAAGGTAATTCCGAGACAGGCTTAATGATAGATGCGGGGTTGCCTGCCACAACCTGGTTGGGAGATACAGGCTTGGTTACGACACTCCCGGCGCCAACAAGGCTATTTTCCCCAATTTCAACTCCGGGCAAGATCGTCGAGTTAGCCCCAATTTTGGCTTTTTTCCGGATGATCGGGCCAGTCAATTCTGATTTGGCATTGGGGCTCAATGGATAACGCGCATTAGTCAGTACGACATGGGGGCCGATCCACGCATCCTGCTCCAAGACAGTGTATTCCGGCACAAAAGCCTGGGAATGAATACGGGCGCCATCTTGAATTTCAACATGATGCTCAACAACAGAAAGCGTGCCAATAGAAACATTATTGCCAATCCTGTTGTTCTCCCTTATGTTCGCCTTGTGGCCAGTTTGAAAGTGGTTTCCAATCCGGTTGCCCGCATAGATAACTGTATGGCTTCTGATCATGCAGTT
>JAHFUH010000483.1 GCA_023265215.1 Acidobacteriota bacterium | reverse complement strand
TGAAACGCAGAGAGATTGATGAAGTTGTCAATCCTGCTCGTAACACTTCCAGAGGTGAGAACGTCATTCATAGTGAAGCCGGGTTTCAGCATGGCGAAGTTTTGGGCATTCTGGAAGTTGGTATCTTGCAGAGTGACGGCACTCGAATCGATGATCATAAACGGCGTGCCAGATTGAAAGGTTGTCAGGCCGAGGATCGACCAACCGTTGGAGAGCTTACCAATTCCATGGTCTGCAATTTTCATCCACCGGGCGAAAGGAAGTTCGTACTGGTAGCTTACAGTAACACGATGCGTGCGATCGAAATCCGACAGGCCCCGGTTGCTCCGGATATTGAGGAGGTCCCCGAATTGAGTGTTGCCATTGAGTTCATCCATGCGCGTTGAACCGGACGCATTGTCGATCGACTTGGAAAAAGTATACGCACCTTGAAAGTACAAGCCATTGCTGTACCGGTGGCTTACGCTAAGCTGCATCGAGTGATAAATGGAATCGGATGCGTTTTGTGTAAATAAGCCCGTGCCGTTGGCCAGACCCATGAATAATGGTGGGACACGGGCATCGCCGTTAGTCGCTGTGCTTTGGGTGATCGACAAACTGCCGTCGGCATTTCGGGCTACGCCCGGAGTTCCCATCGGCACGAGGACATTGGAGCTCATGCTGGCGGAAATAACGCAAGGGGCGGTTGCCGTGCAGGTTTGCGCGGCGTTCATAGGATTACCTGGACCCGGCAAGAATAATCCGCGGGTTCCGACATAACCGAGTTCCACAACCCAATTATGGATGATTTCGCGCTGGATGGTCAGGTTCCACTGCTGTGTGTAGGGAGGTCTGAAATTGCGAACAGGGAAAAAGAACGGTCCCTGGGCTGGGGATCCGTCAGCCGAATCGAAGACAGGTGCGCCTGTGACACCGTCGAATGCAACTAGTTTTGGGATCACCCTGTCGGTTGAGAGAGGAAAAGCGGAAGTCGGCAGGACGGATGGGAATGGGTTCTGCGTTGTAACTGTGAGCGGCAAGGCACTAAAATTTTGTTGAAATGGTAAGCCGCCGGTGGTTTGCAGCGCAATCTGGTTCGAGAGGTGCACATAGTACATTCCGTAGCCTCCCCGAAGCGCCGTACGATGATCTCCAAATACGTCCCAGGCGAAGCCAAAACGCGGAGCAAAATTGTGCCAGCTGAAGCACGTCGTCAATGTGCAGTCGGACACACCCGGCGTACCAACCCTGGGAGCCCCCTGAGGATGGATGATGTGGATCGGGCCGGGCTGTCCATCGAACAAGCCGGCAAAATTCGACAGATCGTTGTTGATGTCATGGGCGGAATCGATCCCTTCCCAGCGAAGCCCAAGATTCAGCGTGAGACGTGGCAGGATTTTCCAGTCGTCCTGTATATATGCAGCTCCATCCAGGGCTTTGAAATGATTGTTGAAGATACCCGCCGCACCTTGAGTGGTAGTGATGCGACCCAAGAGGAAGTTTTGGAATCCCGTTAAGGCTGGAATGCCATTGCCTCCGAGACCGGCGGTCGTGTCGCCAAAGGCTACGCTTCCGCGCGCGGAAAAATTGTTAAATCGGTTCAATTGATAGTGGGTGGCAACTACACCGGCTCGGAGCGTGTGTTTCCCAAGAATTCGCGAGAAATCATCCGCCGCTTCAAAAGTGTTGATCGCTCCCCCACGGTTGTCATTGACACCGGTTCCCATCGAAAAAGATCCGCCACCTGTGATGCTGATTCGATAGGCGGCCGGGAACTGGCCGGAGTTTCCGCGAGTAGCTCCCACATCACTTAGCAGAATTGGTTCGGTCGGATCCTCGATGAAAGTGTGACGGTTATAGCCCAAGCGAATGTCATTCACCATGACCGACGATATCTCCCGTGTCCAACCCAGCTTCAGAAAACGGTTGGAGTTGGGAAATCTCTTCGGGAAAGACAGACTCGATCCGGTTCCAAACGGCCGAAGGCTTTCATAGTCCGAGCTGAACCAACGACCCGAGAAGTGATCCTTCATACCTAACTGCTTGTCGATCACTAAGGTGTATTGATCATCATAGTAAGTCCCGAGGCGTGAGAGCTGGAGATTGGCTTTGTTTATCGCGCCGGAGGACCCCAACCCTGGAGTGCCGGAAAGCGAAGGAATACAAAATTGGCCATCGTTGAACCCGGGACATTTTGACGCCGGCAAAGTGAGGAAATTCAGTGCTACAGGATCCAGACCTGCGTAACCGGGAGGTAATCCGTTGGGGAAGAAAAGGGACTGCAGGTTTGCTGCAGATCGGTTTGCAGGCAGCACTGGAATTGTGGTTGCGATTGTTGTGCCTGCCGAAATCCCAGATGCCTGCCGGGTTCCCTGATAGTTCGCAAAGAAAAAGAAGTTGGATCCGATTGGAATCGGCCCGCCTAAAGAAAAACCGAACTGGTTTTGGCGCAACACCGGACGATTTTGTCCGTTGCGATTGAGAAAGAAATCATTCGCATTGAGCTTATCGTTGCGGAAGAATTCGAAAAAATCTCCGTGATAGCGGCTGGTTCCCGACTTAAGGGTTATCTGCACGTCCCCTCCGCCGTTGCGTCCCTGGGAGGCGTCATAGAGCGAGGTTTGCGTTTTGAACTCCTGGATCGTCTGCGGATTCGGCAGTGGAATCTGGTCAAAAACCGGGACATTGATATCATTCACGTTGATCCCTTCCAGCTGCACATTATTGTTGCCGGCTCGTTGCCCATTCACTTCAATCGCAACTTCACCCCGTCCAAGCGCTGTGGTATCCGCCATCTCCCCACTGGTTCCAGTCGATAGCGCCAGCAGAGACAGGAAATTGCGCGTGGCAAGGGGGAGGGTTCCAACATTCTGAATGGTCTGTCCCGTGGTTGCGGCAGATAACTGCACGAGTGCTTGCGCTCCTACCACATTAACGGCTTGCATCAGCTCACCAATTTCCAGCTTAATAGCAAGGGCGGATGTTTCGCTAACTCGGACGACAACATCCGGGGCAACAGCTTTGGAGAAGCCGGGCAGCATGACTTCAACTCGATAAGTCGCTACCGGCATGAGAGTGGCGGAGAAGTTGCCTATATCATTGGTTACGAGGTCCCGTTCGACCACTCCTGTGTTTTGGTTGATAATCTTGACGGACGCTCCAGGGACCACTCCGCCCTGAGCATCCTTAACTATTCCCGTAATCGCTCCCGTCGAGCCGCCTTGCGCAAATGCGGCTGTTGAAAAAACCAGCGCAAGGAGGACAACAGAGACAAACCCGGCAAACATTGAGATGTTTCGGGAATGAATACTCTTTTTCTTTCTTACTTTCATTTGATTCACCTCTGGTAGGGGCTTTATGAAATTATATTTCAATATGTCTTCTAGGACAAGACCGTTGTCCAAAAAGGCTATAAATTATTAATTCCATACAGCTTATGAGGTACAGCACTCAAGGAGTGGATCCGATTTATTTTTTGCCGCCATTGACTCATGGTGATTACAGAGATAAATTAAGATATTCCCCCCTAATATTTCGAGTGGCTTCACTCGCGGAATCCAAGTCGCAAAACGGGAATAGGTTTCTTAAGCTGAAATAACATCCGCGAGGGCAACCGGAGTGAAAAGCATATGGATATTACTGTTGAAGCGCTTCTGCTACAGAAAGGACATGAAGTCTTTTCTGTGGCGCCCGATCGCACCGTGTACGAAGCATTAATAGTCCTTGCCGAAAAAGATATCGGAGCCCTTCTGGTTTTCGAATCGGAGAAGATGGTCGGTATATTCTCCGAAAGGGATTATGCAAGGAAAGTAGTCCTTAAGGGGAAATCCACCAAGAGCACAATTGTTAGAGAAGTCATGACGGAAAATGTCATTACTGTTGAAATAAACGAGAATGTTGAAAATTGTATGGATCTAATGACCGGCAAACACATTCGTCATTTGCCTGTAGTTAAGAATGGTGCGGTTACGGGCGTAATATCAATTGGCGATATTGTGAAGGCAATTATTTCCGAGCAGAAGTCAACGATTAAGCATCTCGAAAAATATATCGTTGGCGAGCGATGAGGCCCACACGGGATTGTCGCATTCGCTAGGGACCGTGTAATGGGATCAAGAATCCGACTCTGTGTGACGGATGATTCGAAAAATTCTCGCGTCGCTCCTCGTTATAGCTTCAAGCCGAACCAGAGCCCGTCGCCCACGGGGACAATGATACTTTGAAGGGAGGTTTCCTTTGCCATGATGTCGTTGAATGCGCGCATAGCCGCGGCTCCGGCGTCCGTGGCATCGAAAAGACGTCCGAATCCAGATAAAGACGCGAGCCAACTCCTCCTGCCAACAAGATACAGATCGTCCTTTCCTGCATCTCTTTGCCCTATACGCTTATCCTTTAAGAGCCAGTGGAAAATCTATTCAGATCTCAAATGTGAGTGGGTTGGCTGGCACAGTCTGCATTCTTAGCCAATTCATCAATCGCATGTCGCATCACGTCCGCAATCGAATCAAGAGCGCTAATCCTATCGAAAACCTGTTCCCGCATCTCGCCCTCAGGAAGAGACTTCGTCAGTTCCAACAGCTGGGCTGCAATTTTTCGCAGGTTTACATCT
>JAHFUH010000482.1 GCA_023265215.1 Acidobacteriota bacterium | reverse complement strand
GCGAAGCGCCGGAAGGGAATAGCCCCGAGCGTCAGCTCGGGGTTAAAGCATATTGAGAATGAGGCCCAAAGGGCCGGCACAAGCAACGAAGTGCCGCGCCTTTGGCGCTCATGGTAGCCTCAATAGCATTCCCGGCCTTACGGCCGGGCCTATTTACTGTCGGCCCTTCGGGCCTGAAAGCCATTGATCGCATGGGCGCTTCTGATTTTTTCTCAGAACCTCCGCGACGCATTATTTTCTTATTACCACTATTCCCGGCATTAAAAGGCCGGGCTAAATTCAGACCGCCGCTACGCGGCGCAAAAGGAATGTTAAGTTAACGCTTATCGGGCAGCGCCCCAGGACGACAGGAATGCAATTAGTGGAGGGCTGAAAGCCTGTTCCATATGTTATGGGGCGAGCTTTCAGCCCTTGATCCTTCTTGCTCCAATCGGCCTGGGGCGATGCTTCAGGCTGGTATGGATCCTTTGGCGCTGATTTCAATTTTGTTTGCGAGCCGTAGGTCGGGCATTCAAAAGAAGGTGTCCAATGCAAAGCGTCTATCGCTTATTTTTGATTGTGCTTTTAAGTGCATGTGCCCTTTTGGTGGGCTGTCAACGCACCACAGAGCGTCGCTATGAGTTGAAGGGGAAAGTAATCTCGCTGGACAAGGAGCATCGCCAGGTTACAGTCACGCACGAGGAGATCAAAGGGTTCATGGATGCCATGACGATGCCTTTCACTGTCAAAGATGATCGGGCGTTTTCGGCGCTTGCACCGGGACAGACTGTTGAGGCAACTCTGGTCGTTCTGGAGGATCGTTCATGGATAGAAGGGATCAAAATTTTAAAAACCGAACCTGCCCCGGAACCCACAACTACTGCTTCAGTTCTCAAACGGGGAGATGAGATCCCGGACTTCGAACTCGTGAATCAGGACAACGAGCGAATCAAACTCAGCCAGTATCGCGGCCGTCCGCTTTTGCTGACCTTTGTATATACTCGCTGCCCCTTTCCGGAATTCTGTCCTTTAACAAATAAAAACTTTTCTGAAATTTATCGAGAGCTTCCATCCTTGCCCTCCTCCAAAAAGCTTCATCTTCTGACAATAAGCTTTGATGCGGAATATGATACCCCCGCTGTTTTACGGGACTTTGCAAGGCGCTACATGAATCCGGTGTCCTTTCAAGACTGGGAGTTCGCCACCGGTTCTATAGATCAAATCAGGGAAATCACGACCTATTTTGGACTGATCTATCGGAAGGAGTCCGGCCAGATCGTTCATTCCATGGTTGCGGCGTTGATTGGCCCGGATGGCAAACTCGAGCACCTTTATCTTCGAAATGAATGGAAACCAAAAGATGTCCTGGCGGATATCCGATGATCGAGATTAGATACAGAGGGGCACGCACAGGTTCCAGCCTTAATTTGATATTTTTAAAACTTGACCTGGATCGGGGAATTGCTGTCACGCGAGCTCTGAGCGCGGTCGGGGGAGAAGCATCGCCAAAGGTAGAATGGGAAAGGGCAGGAGAACTGAGATTTGGTATTGGTCAAACCCGGAATTAGGATTATACGGGTAAAACGATTCGATAGCATTCCGCTCCAACAAGCGAGTTCCTTCCCAGCCCTCGTCAGTCCGCATTGAAATAATCTCGATTAATCTGAATGTAATTCTGCCATTCATCGGGAACTTCGCTTTCCGCAAATATAGCTTTTGAAGGGCAGGTTGGTTTGCAGGCACCGCAGTCAATGCATTCATCCGGGTTGATATAAAGGTGGGGCGCTTCCGCAAATCCTTCCTCGTCTTTCATAGGATGAATACAATCCACAGGGCAAACATCCAGGCAGGCCGCATTTTTCGAGCTGATGCAAGGTTGGGTAATAACGTACGCCATATTGTCTCCTTAGGGTCCTGAATTCTAGACAAACAAATCATTGGTATGCAAGCGGTGAAATCGTCAAGCAGCCTTGGCCGTTGAAAATGAATTGTTCTTAAAATCTGGCAATAGATTTTAATTTGGATTGTGCTGGAAAATGCCCCTTTTAAGGCTCAATTGCCATAAAAACTGGCGCGGCGATTAAAGCGTTTGCACGCCCATTGCGCCCGAAACTGGCGCGGTCCAGGCTAGAGCGCGGTGCGCGGCGATGAAGGCGTCGATCTTGGCCGCCACTTGCGCCGGGAAGGGGGCGGTGCGACGGGCGTTGAGATCGGCATGGGCGTGTACGCATTCGAACATTGATGAGAGCACGCCCCGGGTCTCGTTTTCCATAAACATCAGGTAATGCATCAGCTTCAAGCTCCGTGCGAGGATGCGGACCCGGATCACCACGGTATCCCCGATGCGTACTTCGGCGGGATACCAGAGGTGGTGTTCGAGGTCGAAGCCGCCCATCTCCGATGCCGAAAAATAATCCGCGGTGAGCCCGAGCATCGGGTACATTGCGTCCCCTGCCTCGTCAAAGAGGGCCAGGTACCAGCGCATGTTCATGTGTCCGTTCCGATCCTCGTACGCGGGTGGAATCACCGCCCGGTAAACCACAGGTAAGGATGCGAGTTGATCTATCGGAATAGCCGGAGAGCGCATAAGTTTCCTCCCTTTTTTATATTACCCTAGTCCTGTTCGCTGACCGCAGCTGATGAATATAATCTGTTTATTATTCTCTTGCAGCTTCCAGTTCTAGAGCTTCTTGATCCCGCTGTTGGACATCAGGAATGCTATAGCGGTCGCTGCCAGTACACAGGCCAGCGTGAATAGCGTCTGGGAGGGAGAGAATTTTGCCGCAAAGTATCCGGCCACCAGATTCCCCAGCGGCATCCCGCCTCGAAAGGCCAGCATGAAGATGCTCATAACCCGCCCGCGCATCTCTTCGGTGACACTAAGCTGCACCAGCGAATTGATGGATGAAAACATTGTAATCAGGCACATTCCGCAAAAAAACAGGCAAAGACAGATGATCGGCAGAAAGTGAGAAGCGGCGAAGATCCCGAGCAGCACGGCAAACACCAACTGCACGCGCAGCGCCAGCAGTCCATGATTCTTGCGCTGAGCCAGTCCGGCATAAATCAGCGCTCCGAAAATCGATCCGATCCCGGAGATTGAGAGCAGGTACGAATATCCTTTCGCATCGAAATGAAACGTGTTCTTCGCGATGACCGGCAGCAGCGTCAACAGCGGGATGCCGCAAAAGGTGCTGACGAAACCGAGCACCGAAAGCTGCCAAAGCGCCCCACGCTTGCGAATGAAGGAGAATCCGCTCTGGATGCCCTCCAACACCGACTCGGCAGTCTTCTGCGGCTGAAACGTAGCCCGGATTAAATACAGCCCTGCGATCACCGCCAGAAACGACAACCCGTTCAGAAAAAAACATGGGCCTGCGCCGAGTGCCGCCATCGTGACACCGGCGATCAGCGGACCCACCACTCTCGCCAGATTGAACTGAATCGAGTTCAGAGCCACCGCATTGGGAAGGACTTTGCGCTCCACCAACCCCGGAATTAATGCCTGATAGGCTGGCCCGCCGAACGACATGGCAGTGCCGGCTACGAACACCAGGATCATCATGTGCCCGATATGCACTACCTTGAAGTACACCAGCAGCGTCAGGATGAAAGCACACGTCATCTGCACGTATTGCGATCCCAGCAGGATCCTGCGGCGATCGATGCGATCGGCGACTACGCCGCCGATAAGCGAAAACAGCATGATCGGCAGATCTCCGAGGAAGCCAAGCAGGCCCAGGAAGAACGCAGATTTTGAACCGGTCATTTCCAGTACCAGCCAGGCCTGAGCTACGGTCTGCATCCACGTCCCGGTGGTAGATGTAAACGCGCCTGCCCACATCAGGCGGAAATCGCGGTAGCCGAATGCCTGGAAAGTGCGATTGAGGAAATGGGACCGACTTGCCGTCGCCGATGAAGTTTCAGACTCCGGTTCGGCGGCTGTTGTTTTTTCCACTTTCATTAGCTGTTTCCTCAGAACCCGGTACCCTATTTACGTGAACGCCGTAACTTCTGGAAAGGAGTATCATCTGGCCGGCGAAGTCGCATGTCAATATGGGACCTAACACCGCAGTCCTGAAAAAAAACGGCCTTACTCTTGTATCAGGCAATCACGCGGCGGTCGCTTGGTTTTGAGCCGCGAAGCGGCGTCCAGACAGTAGCGGGGGACGAGTCCTCGATCCCCAGTAGGTATTGGCATAGAAGGAGACCCGAAGGGCGAAAAATTTATTTATCAATATCTTTTCCCACTTCCAGTGCTCTTTCTGTTTGTTGCTATGCCGGGGTTTGCAAAAAGCGCTCACCCCCAGCTATTTTCTTGCCGCAGCTCCGCGGCTCAATATAAAGCGTTATTCCAAAAACTATGAAGTATTAGCTGGGACGGCGGCGCTTCCAAAAAAAACGGAAAGGTTTTTGTCCGCACCCACATCCTCAGGGATGTAAGATTTTCTTGGTTTTTGGAGGGCGTGTCAGGAATTCTGAGGTTCGACAAGCCGCTATAAAAATCCTTTACTGCTTTTTCGCAGGAGTCGCCGGAATTTCCGCAAAGTAATCGGTGATTCCATCCGGGTCATCGAGCCAAACAAATCGAAGCCCATAACCGCTGCGAGTACT
>JAHFUH010000070.1 GCA_023265215.1 Acidobacteriota bacterium | reverse complement strand
GCGTATCGCGTCAAGATTAAGTTGTTGCCCGTCCGCAGATCCGTAAGAGAAAGCGTTTGGAGAAAGGAGCCGCACAATTTTTCGATTGCGGGAACGGAGTGCTGCCGCCTGGCGCACAATGCTATCCAGGCTTCGATGCCTCAACGATGCGCCAAAAATATACGAAGTCTGGCAATACCTGCAGGCGAAAGCGCAGCCGCGCGTCATCTCGATGGGACCGAACATGCCTCTTTTGGGAGAAAATGAGAAATATGCATCGAGGTCAACAGTCTGGATTTGAGGCCGGACAACAACTTCCCCATACTTGAGGAATGCAATCCCAGGGATATCGCCAAAATCCTGTTCACGGGCAATCCGCTTCAACACAGCCGGGAAAGCCGCCTCCGCCTCGCCGAGGAAGACGATGTCAATCCCTGATTCCAGCACCTCGCGTGCGCATGCTGTGGGGTGCGGCCCACCTGCAAGGATCGTAATGCGGTCCCCGAAATTGTTTCGCATCCAGTGGGCAATCCGCTGCATTTCCCCGAATTGACAGGTCAGGATTGATAGAGCCAGGAAGGCGCGGTCGCATCGCTTCAGGATATTCGATGTCACAGTTTTTAGTTGTTCTTCCGTCGTAGGAAGTGCGATGGACAACTCGGAAAGATCGACATCATTGTCGATAGCACCGGCGAGTGCGTTGAAACTGTAGGTATTGAGGCGATGGTAGTAGAAGATCAGAGGAGATGCGTAAAAAGAAGCGCCTATTGAAGTGTCCGGGGTCGGAGTCGGGGTCGGCTTTTCACTGCTTCGACCCCGATACCGACCCCGACTCCGATGGTCTGGGTTTACGTTGATTCCGGGATAACTCATCAAACCCATCCGCGGAGCTTGCAGGCTTCAGCCACGCGGGCAACCGCAACAAGCATGGCTCCCAGGCGCGGGTGGACTTTTCCTTTCTGCGCGGCGCTTCGGACTGTGTGATACGCCCTGGTCATTTTGGCGTCGAGTCTTTTGTGGATCAGGGATTCATCCCAGTAATAAGAGTACCGGTTCTGCACCATTTCAAAATAAGAGACAGTTACGCCCCCGGCGTTGGCCAGAATGTCGGGAATTACGTGGATTCCTTTTTCAAAAAGTATTTTGTCTCCCTGCGGCGTGGTTGGCCCGTTCGCCAGTTCGCAAACGATTCGTGCTTTGATCCGGTCCGAGTTTTCGATATTGATTGCATTCTCGAGCGCCGCCGGATAAAGGACCGAGACATCAAGCTCCAAAACCTCATCCAGCCCAATTTGCTGCGATTCCGGAAAGCCGGTGACCGATCCGGTCCTCAGCTTGTGAACAAGCAGTTCCTTGGGATTCAGGCCACGCTGATTGCAGATGGCTCCGCTTGAATCGGAAACGGCGATCAACCTTCCGCCCCCAAAGACCTCCTGGTGCAACAGGGCCGCCCGCTGGCCTGTGCTGCCAAAGCCCTGGATTGCATAAGCACCGGTAGGATCGACTCCGATAGTTTTGCAGGCTTCACGCACTACCAGTACGCCGCCGCGAGCCGTTGCAGAGCGCCTTCCTTCGCTTCCCCCGAGCGGCAGCGGCTTGTTTGTCATAACGCCCGGCTGATGCCGCTGAGCAATGGTTTCATATTCATCCATCATCCATGCCATTGTCTGAGGATTGGTATATACATCGGGAGCTGCAATATCCTGATCTACACCGATGTGCTGCCACAAAGCCCGCACGTACGCTCTGGCTGTATTTTCCATTTCCCGGGGAGACATTTTTCGCGGGTCACAAATGACTCCGCCCTTGCCTCCTCCCAACGGGAGATCAAGAACTGCGGCTTTCCACGTCATCCACCCTGCAAGAGCCCGCATGGTGTCGATGGTCTCGTCAGGATGAAAACGTATGCCGCCCTTTGCAGGGCCGCGTGCAAAATTATGCTGAATGCGATAGCCATGCAGAATGCTTGTGTCTCCATTATCCATTCGGACAGGAAGAGTAAATGTATATTCTCTCTGGGGCCAGAGCAGAAGCTCCAGCGTAGCCTTATCGAGATTCAGCATTCCGCCGGCGGCCATAACCTGGCTTTGAGCAACTTCGAAGGAATTGTAGGATTGCATGGCGCTATTCCTTGTCCGCTTTGGGGGGAAGGTTTTCCTCGCTTTGGGAGTTGTCGAGGATGATTCGATACCAGCAGTTCTTGCATACCAGGGCGCGATCGATGGTGAGCAAAACCTGTTGCCAGGGACTTAACTCCTGGCCGCAATGAGGGCATGCGTCATAGGCCCCGCGATTTTCCGAATTTGTGGCATCCTTATTGTCGCTTTTGTCCGTCAATTTCCTACTCCGGTTTCAAAATGACGCCCTTATTCTGATGGCCGTCGATTTTTGCCACAATCGGATTTTCCAGCCGAATATGGCGCACGTATCGCTTTTCCTCGACAAAAGGCCTTGCCCGAAGCCATTCCCAATCGACAAAGCCGTCCTGTGTCACCGAATTCACAGTAAAGTAGCCAATCCCGAAAGAAGTGATGTTGTGGAAAAAATGAGATCCCTGGGAAGGATCCACTTCCATGTCTTTGAATCCGGCTTCAAGGATCACTTTGGCGCCGGAAATCTGATCCCACTTCACCGGTATTCCCAGCCATGGATCCAGCGAACCCCATCTCCCGACCCCTATCAGCAGATAACGGCGATGTTGTGAGACGAGCTTTTCATTGAATAACATGACTTCATGCGCTGCCTCGCGGCTTTTCGCCCGATCGAATTTATCCGCATCCACGACAACAATGTCGTAAATATCGTCCAGAACTCCATGGCCAAGAACCTGGTTGCTTTTGCAAATCAGCTTGTCTTGCGGGACATCCTCCAATTCGAACTGATCCGGTTCTTTGCTGAGTCCCAGCGGGCGCAGCTGAAGAAGTGCAAACTCCTTCGGCTGTTCCGGGCTCACGGACATCGTCACGGCGAACTCCATTTCCACGGGGGCCCCCATGCCCCAGCTTCCCATATCTATCAAGAGCTCAAGGATGCCCGGCAGCGGGAAAGTTTTGTTGCGGAGGATTGGAGCGAAACTCACGATGCGAACCCCGTCTCTTGAGGTTCCGTCGTAAAGAGCGTCGTTTTCCGGAGAATAAGTCGATGCGACATGCCTTAATGTTCCATCTTCTTCAGCATCTTCAATCCCAAAACTCCGAACCAGCATATCCGTTGTTTCAGCTGTCTGGGTAGGCGGTGCGTTCAGGTCCAGCGCAAAAAATTGACGCTGGTTATTCCGGAGCGCTTCTGCCGCGGAAAAAAACTGAAGCAGGTGATTCGGGTACTTCGGGCAGAACCGGACTGTAGTTCCGCCGTCCACGATCGTTTTGCCCAACCCAAGCGCTACTGAAACGATTCCGTCCAGCGATTTTTGTGGAGGCACCGGGTAGAAGTTGTAGGATTTTGCCACGCCCGAGAAGTCCGGATAGAAGCGCATTCCATGCTGGACGCCGACCATCTTTTGAATTATCACGGACATTTTTTCCTCCTCCAGCCTGTAATCCGTGACTTCAAAATAATCCTTTGCGCCCTGATAGAACGTGGAGGCGTAAACCCGCTTAATGGTCGTGACCAGTTGTCCCAGGCGGACGAACGGGTCCGGGTGATCATTCGGGATCATGTAGGTTTGATAGACGCCTGCGAATGGGTGATATTGAGAGTCCTCCAGCATGCTCGATGAGCGGACCGCAAGGGGCGTCCGTATCAGGTGCAAAAAAGCCGCAAGGTTGCCCAGGATGTCCTCTGGGAAAATTCCAGTCTCCAGAAATCTCCTGGTAATTTCGACATCGTCCGTTGATTCAAGCGCAAATTTCCGAAGGTTGTTCTCGTCTAGAAATCGATCGAAAAGATCCGTGCCCAGGACAACCGCCGGAGGAACCGCAATTTGAACGCCTTTGAATTGACGGCGGACTTCGTAGTTGTTGATCAGAGTATTGACGAATCCCAGCCCACGAGCCTTGCCCCCCAGGGAGCCTCCTCCGATCCTCGCAAAGCTTGTGTCGGGATCAAAGGTATCTTTTGTGAATTCCGTTATGAGACCCCGCTGCTGCAATCTGGAATAGGCTCCGAAGGAAGAAAGCAGATCCTTGCGCAGATCTTCAACGGTTGGGAAGTCCGACACTTTGCGAGGGCGCACCTTATGAGCAAGCCAGAATTCGGTTCTTGCCTTCAGCCAGTTTGAGAAGTGGTTGCGTTCGGCGTGAAAACGCACACTTTCTTCCGGAACATACTGCAGCTGTTCCCGCAAGCTTTTCAAATCCGAGGCCCGTGCCACCTCGTGCCCATCCGGAGTCCGGAAGATGAAATCGCCGAAACTGAAGTACTCCGTCATAAACTGGCGCAGTTGCAGCGCGACATTGGGGGAATCCTTCGGCATGAAAGACAGGTTCAGTTCCCTGGCTTCGGCCTCATAATCGGATGTCAAGGACTGCAGCATGATGGGCATCTCGGCACTCTCGCTTCGGACTGCCTTTGCAAACCGAAGCCCTGCGCCGTGGTCGGGCTTGCCCTCCCTGGGGAAATCAATGTCGGAGATAACGCCCAGAATGTGCTCCCTGTAGGTTTCGTAGTAGAGCCATGCTTCCTCATAAGTTTGGCATAATAGAATTTTCGGCCGGGCTACCGTTCTGAGGAACTTATGGGAGAGATTGATGCCCTCGGAAATAAGCCTTTGAGACTGGTTCAGAAGCTCCGTATACAAAATAGGAAGAAGGGTCGAATAATAGCGGATGTTGTCTTCTATAAAGAGAATCGACTGCACGCCCACCAGCCGGGTATCATGGTCGACATTCATCCGATCCTCGAGATGTTTGATGATGCCGATAATCAGTGTGAAGTCCCCCTGCCAAACAAAAACGCGATCGAAGGCCCTTGTGTAGTTGTGAGTCTTGAGGTCTTTTAGTTCCCGGCTGTCATAAGCCAGGAGCACAATGGGGATGCGCACTCCGGCTTCTCTTGCCTGTTCGGCCAGCTGCACAGCCGTCATGTCCTCGACGTGCATTGTCGTTAAAATGAGGTCAAACCGCCGCTCCTCCTTCGCAAGGACAATTGCCTCTTTCCCGCTGGAAACACGGGTCAATTCGGGGGAATGGCTCAGATTCAGGCGCTGATATTCGCTGCTGATGAGTTCGTCAAAACGGCCGTCTTCCTCGAAGAGGTAGAGATCGTATAGGCTGGAAACAAGCAGAACATCCCTGATCCTGTGTCGCATCAGGTTCTGAAACCCCTGAAAACGCCTGCCGTATCCGTGTTCGATCCAGAGCGGATCCAGATGCTCTTTGGCCAAAGTTTTGATCTCCCGGGAACTACAGTATAAATAATGTGGGAGGCAAAAAAAAGCAAGAAGCCAGAAGCCGGAATATCAAGCACTAACAGTTAGTTTTCTTCCGGCTTCCGGCTTCTGGCTTCAAACGATGCAGCAAAGGAATGATGATTGAGCCGGGGACCACGCATAAACCTGGCCCCCGGCTCAACGAGCAGTTATTACACGAGCCCTTGATCCATCATGGCGTCGGCGACTTTCAGGAAACCGCCAATATTGGCGCCATTGACATAGTTGCCGGGAGTGCTGAACCGATCGGCACATTCCACGCAGGTTGCGTGAATACTCTTCATGATCAGGCTCAACCGCTTGTCGACTTCTTCCTTTGTCCAAGGCATGCGCATGCTGTTCTGCGTCATTTCGAGGCCGGATGTCGCAACTCCGCCCGCATTGGCTGCCTTGCCCGGTCCGTACAGGATCCTGGCATCGAGGAAAAGTCGCACTCCCTCGATTTGAGTCGGCATGTTCGCGCCTTCTCCCACTACGTAGACTCCATTCTTGAGAAGGTTCCGCGCGTCTTTTGCGTTGATTTCATTCTGTGTCGCGCTTGGGAATGCACAATCCGCTTTATGATCCCAAAGCGGATTGTAATCTTTCGAGCGGCCCACCGGCGTGTAAACGGCGTTCTTGTATTTCTCGGCATATGTCTTGATGCGGCCGCGCTTCATGTTCTTTAGATCCATGATGAACTCGAGTTTTTTGAAGTCGATGCCTTCCTCATCATAGATGTAGCCGTCGGAATCGGAAACCGTCACGACCTTGCCGCCCAGCTGCAATATTTTTTCAATGGTGTACTGGGATACGTTACCGCTCCCGGAAACAAGGCATACCTTGCCTTCCAGGGTTTTGCCCCGGGTTGCCAGCATTTCGGCGCAGAAGTATACGCAGCCATATCCGGTCGCCTCAGGCCGAATAAGCGAGCCGCCCCAGTTCAAGCCTTTGCCTGTGAGGACTCCGCTGAATTCGTTGCTCATCTTCTTGTATTGCCCGAAGAGGTACCCGATTTCTCTTCCGCCGACTCCGATGTCTCCTGCCGGGACGTCGGTGTCCGGACCAATATGACGGAACAGCTCCATCATGAAGCTCTGGCAGAATCGCATGACTTCGTTATTACTTTTTCCTTTTGGATCAAAATCGGATCCGCCTTTTCCACCACCCATGGGCAGGGTGGTGAGGCTGTTCTTGAATACCTGTTCAAATGCGAGGAACTTCAGAATCCCTAAATTGACCGACGGGTGAAACCGGAGGCCGCCTTTGTAGGGGCCGATTGCGCTGTTCATCTGGATTCTGAATCCGCGATTTACCTGGATTTCTCCCTGGTCGTCCATCCAGGGCACGCGGAAAATAACCAGGCGCTCAGGCTCAACAATTCGCTCAAGGATTTTCGCGGACCGATACTCCGGATGCCTGTCCAGGACTAAAGAAAGTGACTCCACAACCTCCTGCACAGCCTGGTGGAATTCGGTTTCTCCGGGGTTCTTGGCCTGCAAACGGGCCATAAAAAGATTGACGTAATCGACCATATATCAGTTGCTCCTTTTTATTGGATATAGATGGCTGAAAATCTGGCTTTTTCAGCTGTTAAAGCAGTGCTACTCCCCTCTATCCTGCGTTTTGCAGGAGCCGCTCAATCTCCGAAACTCTGCGGAGATTGCGACAGCGTTAGAGTTGCCGGATTCATGCACCATCACTGGCGAAGTGTTGATTATTTGGCACGGACCGGCAAGCCCAGAGCATATCACAACACGGTCTAATTTGGGGCGTGAATTAGTGCGACTTCAGAAAAGCCGGCGTTCATCGGCGGCTGAGCTAATCAGCCGCCGACGAACGCCGGCTTCCTTGATCATCCTGTTACTAAAGCGTACGCTTATTATTGGCTCGGGTGATAATGAATCAGAATTCCAATCATAAAAGCGATCAGTATTTACGCACTGCAGTTGAGCTTTCACCGCACGGACTCGAACAGATGTTCGAGGCGGCAATCGAATCAGCTCCCAATGGGATTGTCATCGTTACTGGCTCGGGCGCCATTGCCTTCGCAAACCGGGAAACTGAGCGCCTGTTCGGCTATTCGCGCGAAGAACTCCTGGGCCAATCCGTTGAGATCCTCGTCCCTGAGCGATCTCGTTTAGAGCATCCACGATACAGGGCGGATTTTTTTGCTCATCCGAACACTCGGTTGATGGGGGTCGGCAGAGATCTCTATGGATTGCGTAAAGACGGAACAGAAATTCCCGTTGAAATCGGCCTAACCCCGATCCAAATCGACGCGGGGCTTTTTGTTCTCGGCGTGGTTGTCGATATCAGCGAACGCAAAAAGGCCGAAGAAGCTCTTCGCAAATCGGCTGAGGAGTTGAAGAGATCCAATGCAGAGCTGGAGCAGTTTGCATACGTTGCCAGCCACGATCTCCAGGAGCCGCTGCGGATGATAGCAGGGTTTTTGCAGCTGCTGGAACAACGAAACAAAGAACAGCTGGATGAAAAAGCAAAAACCTATATTGACCATGCCGTCAATGGGGCAACCCGAATGTCGCAGCTCATAAACGATATGCTCGAATACAGCAGGGTGAAACACAAAAGCGTAAGACCGGTAACCGTGGATCTGAACAAATGCCTTGATTCGGCAACTGCCAACCTGCAGAGGCGCATCCAGGAATCCGGCGCGGTCATAAGACGTGAGGACCTTCCCAAAGTCAACGGCGATCCGACCCAGCTCTCTCAGCTTTTCCAGAATCTCCTGGGGAATGCGATCAAATTTCAACGAAAGGGAGTATCGCCTGAAGTTCAGATAAGCTTTCGCCGCGATGGAAGTCTCTGGCTTTTCTCCGTGCGCGACAATGGGATCGGGATTGGAGAAGAATATTACGAAAAGATATTCCTTATTTTTCAACGGCTGCATGGCCAGAAAGAATATCCGGGTACCGGCGTCGGGCTTTCGATCTGCAAAAAAATTGTCGAGCAGCATGGCGGAGAAATCTGGGTTGAGTCGACACCGGAATCCGGGAGTATCTTCTGCTTCACGCTACCCGCCAATTAGATTCGGTGGACGTATTTCGTAATCGTTGTCGTGCACGTTCACGACAACGATTACGTCAACGCCCTGAATTGCGATCTCGACTTGTATCCTGTGCCGGCACTAACTAAAATTCTATTCGCGAGGTTGAGATGGCGACCCCACAACAAACAGCACTTTCCCCGGCAAAAGGCACACTCCAGAATATTCGACCATGGGAATGATCATTTTCGAAGGTGGCGACATGAAAAAAGTCGGAATTATCGGGAGCGGGAACGTAGGCGCAAACAGTGCATTTTTTATCGCGGAGAATCGCACTGCCTCGGTCACGCTCGTTGATGTAAAAGAAGGCCTATCTATCGGAAAAGCTTTAGACATCTCGGAAGCCGGCCCCATACGCAGCTACGATACCGGGATCCGAGGCGAAAACGATATTGAAGAAATTCGCGGCAGCGACATCGTTGTCATCGCCGCCGGCCGCGTACGGGCTCCGGACCAAAGCCGCGATGAACTCTATAGGGATAATGCACAGCAAACAGCTCGAATCTGTGAAGACATCAAACGTCTCGCCCCCGATGCGGTTGTCATAAATGTTGTTGAACCTGTGGATATGATAACCCTGCTGGTCCAGAGATTGCTGGGTTTTGATCGGATGAGGGTTCTTGGGGTGGGGGGATTGCTGAGTTCCACCCGATTGCGTTTCCTTGTGAGCAACCGTCTTGGAGTTTCGTCCCGGGAAGTGTCCGGCATGGTGATTGGGCCTCACAGACCCAGCATGGTGATTGTGCGGGACACTGTGAGAGTTTCCGGTATTCCGGCTCAAAAGCTGCTTACACCCGAGCAATTCGATTCCATTGCGGACGAAGTGAGAAAAGCGGGAGACACAATTCTTCAACTGGCGCAAAGATCCACATCGTATTATGCACCGAGCGCCGCGATAGCAGCATTGGTCGAGGCTATAGCTCGGGATGCCAAGTCCATTCTTCCTGTATCCATCCGGCTTCAGGGTGAATATGGCTTGGATGACATTGCCGTCAGCGTGCCTGCCTGCATTGGGGCCAGGGGCGTTGACCACGTGATAACCGTAAAGATGAGCCCGGAAGAAACGAAGGAATTTCAGAATGCGGCCGATGACCTGCGCGCTTCGCTGAAGCGGGTTTCCGGTTAAGTTGTCCATTGGGAGGAAAACAAAATGCCCAGAAGGAAAGTCAGCATCATCGGCGCAGGCAACGTGGGGGCAACGGCCGCTTATTATATTGCTGAGAAGGTCATCGCAGATATAGTAATGGTGGATGTGGTTGAAGGTCTGACACAGGCCAAGGCACTCGATTTTCTGCATGCAGGCCCTATGCGCCGCTATGACGTTTCGATTCGCGGAACCTGTCAATTTTCCGAAATAGAGGACAGTGATGTGGTGGTTATTACGGCAGGGTTGCCTCGCAAACCGGGAATGGATCGAATGGATTTGCTCAAGGTGAATGCTGATATCGTCAAATCAGCTTCAAAAAGCATTGCGAAATATGCTCCGAATTCAACCGTGATTGTTGTTTCCAATCCGCTCGACGTTATGTGCCATGTTGCGTTTCGAACCACGGGCTTTGCCGTTCAGCGCGTGATCGGAATGGCCGGCATCCTCGATGCGACCCGCTTTCGCTATTTCGTGGCCGAGGAACTTGGATGCGCACTCACCGATGTGCACGCAATGGTGTTGGGAGGGCATGGCGACCAGATGGTTCCTTTGCCGCGGTTCACCACGGTGGCGGGCATCCCGATTACCCAGATGCTGGAAAAATCAATTATTGACCGGATGGTCGACCGGACGCGTAAGGGGGGTGCGGAAATAGTGGCCTATCTTAAAACCGGGTCCGCCTACTATGCTCCAGCGGCTTCTGTTGCCGAAATGGTAGAGGCTGTCATAACGGACCGAAAAACGCTGGCCCCCTGCGCCGTTTACGTCCGGGGAGAATACGGGATCGAAAATCTATTTATCGGCCTGCCCGTGATTCTGGGCAAAAACGGCGTTGAACGAATCGTCGAGCTCGATCTTGAAAAAGAGGAACTGGCGCTGTTGCATGAAAGCGCCAATGCAGTCAGAAAAGGGGTGGAAGAGCTGAAGTCGTTTTTTGCGGTCCACTGAGCTATTTTTGGAGTACGGCATCCGGAGCATCGGTAAGATGCCCGCGCTCCGGATGCTGTACTCCAAATCTTATTTTCGTTTTCCGATCGGGATGTAATGATTATCCTGAGGCCCGTTGTAGATTTGCCGCGGACGGCTGATATGCCCGTCAAGGCTTTCAAGAATTTCCTTAAAGTTGGCTATCCAGCCGGGCATGCGCCCTATTGCAAACATTACAGTGAACATATTGATCGGAATCCCGATGGCGCGCATGATGATGCCGCTATAAAAATCCACGTTCGGATACAGCTTCCGTTCCGTGAAATAGGAATCGCTTAGCGCCGCTTCCTCGAGCCTTTTCGCAATGTCCAGCAGAGGATCTTTCTTGCTGAGAGCTGCAAGCAGCTGATCGCATTTTTTCTTAATAATTCTGGCGCGTGGATCATAGTTCTTATACACGCGGTGCCCGAATCCCATGAGCCTTTTCCCGGAATTTTTGACTTTTGCCTGTTCAATAAACTTGGATCCGTTGTCACCGGACTGATGTATTTGCTCGAGCATTTCCAGGACAGCCTGGTTCGCGCCTCCGTGCAGGGGCCCCCAAAGCGCACAAACTCCGGCGGCCGCGCTCGCAAAAAGATTAGCCTTGCTCGAAGCCACTATCCGGACAGTGGCGGTGGAACAATTCTGCTCGTGATCTGCATGCAGAAGGAATATCAGGTCCAATGCCTGAACAATTTCGGGCAACAGCTCGAAATCCTGGTAGGGCTCCGAGAACATCATGTGGAGGAGATTGGCCGTATATTTGTAAGTCGGCTTCGGATAAATGTTGGGTAATCCCAGCGATTTGCGATACGAGAAGGCTGCGATCGTGCGTACCTGTGAGATGAGTCGTGCCGCCTGCATCAGAAACTGCTCATGTCCATCTCCGAGAACCTGGGGATAAAAACAACCCGTGGCGTTGATCATGGATGAAAGAATTGCCATTGGATGGGCATTGGGTGGAAATCCCTCGAAATGGAATCGCATATCCTCGTGCAGCATCTCATGTTTGGTCAGAAGCGCCGAGAAGGTGCTCAATTCCTCGGTTGTCGGCAGCTTGCCCCAAATCAGCAGATACGCAGCTTCGACAAACGAAGATTTTTCCGCGAGCTCTTCAATTGGGATGCCCCGGTAGCGCAATATGCCCTTTTCACCGTCGATGAATGTAATATTGCTGATGCATGAGCCTGTGTTTCCATAGCTCTCGTCAAGTGTGATATATCCGCTATCCTTGCGAAGAGAAGAGATGTCGATCGCCCGCTCCCCCTCGGATCCAACAACCACCGGCAACTCGTATGTTTTTCCATCTAGCTCTAATCTGGCCATTGCAGTCCGATGCCTCCATCGTTACAGTCTTTACAGGATACCAATTCTTAGCACAACCGAGAAGAGGAGCATTTAATAAAGAAACCAGAAGCCGGAAGCCGGAAGAAAAACTAATTCTGAGTATTGGCGTTGTCGAATGCAGAGCTTCAAAGCTATTTCGGCTTCTGGCTTCTTTTGTTTCATCCATTCCAGGAATGGGATATAATGCCATTTTTATTAGAGAATTTAAATGATGTTGCAGCAAAATCCGAAAGACCCCAATTCGCAAGTCGGCCGCACAGCTTTTGGTTGTGCGGCATTTTTTTATCACCAGCACTAAATAGAGGGACTATCAAGTGAGCGCTCCAACGAATAATCCCCGGCTTTTAGCCTGGGTGGACGAAGCTTCAAAGATGACCCAGCCCGATCACATTGTCTGGTGCGACGGTTCAAAGGCTGAGTATGACGCTTTGATCAAGATCACAGTGGATGGCGGCATGGCCACCCCGCTTGCAAAGCGCCCCAACTCGTTCCTGTTCCGATCCGACCCCTCCGATGTAGCCCGTATTGAAAACCGGACGTTCATTGCATCCAAGACCAAGGATGATGCAGGACCTACGAACAACTGGGTTGACCCTGTCGCGCTTAAAAAGGAGATGCGGAAGCTCTTCACCGGCTGCATGAGAGGCCGGACTATGTACGTGATCCCATTCTCCATGGGCCCGGTAGGTTCTCCGATTGCCAAGATTGGAATCCAGATAACCGATTCTCCATATGTCGTAACCAATATGCACATCATGACAAGAGTCGGCGTCAGGGTTTTGGAGGTGCTTGGGGCATCAGGCGAATTCGTTCCCTGCCTGCATTCGATCGGAAAGCCTTTGCTTTCCTGCCAGGATGACGCGGGTCAATGGCCTTGCGCTCCCCTGGAGAAAAAATACATTGCTCATTTCCCGGAAGAGAAAACGATCTGGTCCTATGGCTCCGGCTACGGAGGGAATGCTCTTCTTGGCAAAAAGTGCCTGGCTTTGCGAATTGCTTCTGTGATAGCCAGGGAAGAACACTGGATGGCCGAGCACATGCTCATCCTGAAAATCACCAGCCCTGAAGGGAAATCCAAACATATTGCGGCTGCTTTCCCATCCGCTTGCGGCAAAACAAATCTGGCCATGTTGGTTCCGACCATTCCCGGGTGGAAAGTGGAGACAATCGGCGACGACATTGCATGGATGAAACCGGGCAAAGATGGCAGGCTTTTTGGAATTAATCCTGAAGCCGGCTTCTTCGGCGTGGCGCCCGGAACTTCGATAGATTCGAATCCCAATGCCATGCGTTCCATCGAGAGAAATACAATATTTACGAATGTTGCGCTGACCGAGGACAGCGATGTCTGGTGGGAAGGCATCGGCTATGATCCTCCCGGAAAACTTATAGACTGGACGGGGAAACCCTGGATTCAGGACAAAAACAACAAATCGCAATCTCCTGCCGCCCATGCCAATTCCCGTTTCACAGCCCCTGCGGCGCAGTGCCCGTCCATAGCCCCCGAATGGGAAGATCCCGCGGGCGTTCCCATTGATGCATTCCTCTTCGGAGGACGCCGCCCTTCCACGATTCCCCTGGTGACACAGGCGTTCAGCTGGAATCATGGCGTGTTTATGGGATCTATTGCAGGTTCCGAAATTACAGCGGCGGCTCTGGACCTGAAAATTGGTACAGTGCGCCGCGATCCTTTCGCCATGCTTCCTTTCTGCGGCTACCACATGGGGGATTATTTCGCGCATTGGGTCAAAATGGGTGAGCGAACTCCTCCGGCTTCTCAGCCAAAGGTTTTTTACGTTAACTGGTTTCGCAAAACAAAGGAAGGCAAGTGGCTGTGGCCAGGTTATGGCGAGAACAGCCGTGTTCTCAAGTGGATCTTCGAACGGTGCGATGGCGTCGGAGAAGCCGTTGAAACGCCGATTGGATTCATGCCCGCCATCGGTGCAATCAAACCGCCGCAGGGTGTGTCTGAAGAGGACATGAAACAACTGCTTGAGGTTGATGTGGAAGGCTGGAAGGCTGAGCTCGAAGATATCAGAAATAATCACTATCCTAAGTTTGGCTAGAGACTCCCGAAGGAACTGAAGGAACAACTCGATGCTTTGATCAAACGCCTGGGCTAAATGCGGCGGCTTGGAAAACAAGACGCTACGGATTCCACGAATTTCACAGATAAAATATGTATTTAATATCTGTGAAATCCGTGAAATCTGTGGCGTTTTGTTTTTTTGAGAAGAATACTATGGCAAAATAAGCCAGGTTAATAATATGGAGAGCAAAAAATGAGTGCCTATAATACTCTTGCCGAAGGATTGAACAAAGATCTCCAGTCCGGCGCGCCTCAAATCCTCGAAATGCTTTCAGAACGCGGCAAATCCATCTATTTTCCTTTCAAGGGAATTTTGGGTCAGAGCGCGGAAGCTAAAGGCGCCAAGATAAACGCAACCATTGGCACGGCGTTTGAGGATGACGGATCGGCGCTCGCGCTTGAATGCCTGGAGGCCATGGTTAATGTCCCTTCGGATTCTTTCCTCTATGCTCCCAGTTTCGGGCTGCAGAAGCTGCGCGAGGAATGGGGAAAATTATTGGCGGTGAAAAATCCAGGGCTTGCAGGCAAAACCTACAGTCTGCCGGTGACAACCGCCGCCCTCACCCATGGATTATCCATGGCCGGATACTTGTTTCTGGATCCGGGAGAC
>JAHFUH010000481.1 GCA_023265215.1 Acidobacteriota bacterium | reverse complement strand
GAGTATCTATTGGAGATTGTTTTTCTTGATTTGGACCCAGATAGCGATAGCGACCCAACCCCGAAGTTCTTTCGTTCTTTGTTGATAAATTAATCGACGGCACGCCGGAACGGCTTAGCCTATCAGGGTCGCACGGCCATAGGCCGTGGGTTTAGCTGGCACTAAACTGCTGCAACTTATCCAATCCGCACTGGATCCATATTGCATTCACATCTCGTAACTGCCGGGATGCATCCCATCCACATTCCAGTTGACAACGCCGCTTTCCATAATCTATAGATCATAGCCACATAGTAGTATATGCCAGAGGGACACCGCCGTTGATAAAGAGTAGAAAATGGCAGAGATTCAGAGCGTTGGTTTGCACTAATGCGGCTCTCCATTGGAAACCTTTTATGCATGGTTGGGCATTGTAGAAATTATATCCCTCATCTATATTTTGGCTAAGTGCGTGAGTGATCCGGGGGTTCCACTCAGAATTGGTTCCAACCCAAAAAGGAATATTTATGCCTCAAAAAGATGCAGGCGCCGCAAACAATATCGAGTCCATTCTCCACGAAAACCGCACATTCAATCCGCCGGAAAATTTCAGCCGCGACGCGCACATCAAGAGCTTGAGCCAGTATCGGGAAATGTATCGCGAATCGCTGGACAACCCCGAAGGGTTCTGGGGAAAAGCCGCTGAGGAACTACACTGGTTCAAAAAATGGACACGGGTGCGCGACTGGAACAGGCCATTCGCTAAATGGTTTTTAGACGCTCAAACGAATCTTTCCTACAACTGCCTTGACCGGCACCTCGTCTCTGGGCGCAAGGATAAGCCTGCGATAATCTGGGAAGGAGAGCCTGGAGAATTGCGCATATTTACCTATCAACAGCTCCATGTCCAGGTCTGCAAATTCGCGAATGCCCTGCTGTCCCTGGGCATCCGCAAAGGGGACCTGGTGATTTTATACATGGGAATGGTTCCGGAGCTCGCGATAGCCATGCTGGCCTGCATCCGCATCGGCGCAACGCACTCGGTCGTATTCGGAGGATTTTCTGCCGACTCGCTGCGCGACCGGATTAATGACGCTCAGGCTGTCGCGGTAATCACGCAGGACGGCGCTCATCGCCGAGGCTCGATAATTCCGCTGAAAGCCTCTGTTGATGCTGCGGCAATAGAATGCCCTTCTATTCGCAAAATGGTGGTTTTGCACCGGAGCGGAGCCAAGGTAACGATGCAGGAGGGGCGAGATCACTGGTGGCATGAAATTATGGAAAGCGCCCCGGAACAACTGGAAGCATCGCCCCTGGATTCCGAGCATCCCTTGTTTACGCTGTACACCAGCGGAACGACGGGCAAGCCGAAAGGCATTGTCCATACTACCGGCGGATACATGGTTTATGTCTACCTGACAACCAAATTTGTTTTCGACTTGAAAGAAGAAGACATCTTTTGGTGCACGGCAGATATTGGCTGGGTAACCGGTCACAGCTACGTTTTGTACGGACCTCTCCTGAACGGCGCCACAACTTTCATGTATGAGGGAGCGCCCAATTATCCGAATCCCGATCGCTTTTGGGAAATTATCGAAAAGCATCATGTAACCATTTTCTACACCGCCCCCACGGCGATCCGCACATTTATCCGCTGGGGAGAAGAATGGCCGCAGAAACATAATCTCAATAGCCTGAGATTGCTTGGAACTGTTGGAGAACCGATCAATCCGGAGGCGTGGATCTGGTATCACCGTGTGATAGGAGGGGGCCGGTGTCCCATTGTCGATACCTGGTGGCAGACCGAAACAGGCGGAATCATGATCACTCCTCTTCCGGGAGCCACTCCAACCAAACCGGGCACCGCCACTCTTCCCTTTTTTGGAATTGCACCGGAAGTAGTGGACATGGAAGGCAGGCCGGTTCCTCCCAATTCGGGCGGATATTTGGTCATTCGCGAACCCTGGCCATCAATGCTCCGGACCATATGGGGAGATGATGAACGCTACAAGTTTCAGTATTGGTCGCAGATTGATGGGGTTTATTTCTCAGGCGACGGCGCACGCAAGGATGAAGACGGATACTTTTGGATCATGGGAAGGGTAGACGATGTGATTAACGTGGCCGGCCACCGCCTGGGCACCATGGAAATAGAAAGCGCCCTGGTCTCTCATCCCAAGGTGGCGGAGGCCGCCGTCGTGGGGCGGCCTGACGATCTCAAAGGACAAGCCATTGTCGCCTTTGTAACATTGGCCGAGAGCACTCGCCCATCCGAGGAACTCAAAGAGGAGCTGCGCCTTCATGTGGCCAAGGAAATTGGCGCCATAGCCAAGCCGGATGACATTCGCTTCGCCAATGCATTGCCCAAAACTAGGTCAGGAAAAATAATGAGGCGGCTGCTGCGCGAAATCGCGGCAGGAGGAATGATAGAGGGAGATACCACAACCCTCGAGGACTTGTCGGTGCTGGAAACACTCCGCTCCGAATAGTACCTGTGATGCCGCGAGGACGCAGGATGCGCGGGTTACACAAAGAAACCCGGTATTCCGCATTCAGCTCTATAAAACGATTGGCTTGTCTTAGGGCATGGCATTTGAGGAGAACGAGACTTCCCTGCGGATGGTTCCCTCGAACGCGACATCCGGGGAGTCTGCAATGTGTCAAACCCCATTTACTCACAGAGCTAATCCTTACTCAGATCCCCGGCTTCTTGAATCGTATACTCCTTGGGAATCACAAAGAGCTCTGGATCAGGATCGGTACGTGTTACCTTGAGAATTTTAGCTGAGTAGTGCTCATCGGGACTAGAGGCCTCTATCACAGGGACTAGCCCGAGTTCCGTCGAGAACCAATGCTCGTCAACGAGATCTCCGGATGCGCTTGTGATACGGATGCCATCACACGCGATCCCTACTATCGTTCGTCTCTCAAGTTGCTCGTGTTTGGCGTTTTCCCCGGGCATACCGACCGGTGTTCCGAAAAGCCCAAAACCGCCTTGAGAAGGGGGATTCATCTTGGGCGTCACGATACGGAGGGCGACCCTATCATCTGGATTTAGGAATGCTACAAAACCCGCTATAGGATCGCGGATTTGTACTATTGTATTCCGTCTGCCGGATGCGTCGGAGATCACACTTTCAATCCTCATCCTTCCTGCCGTGTCGCGATAAATCATGCTCTGCCGGGTTTGTATCCGGGAGTCCCCGCTCGGAAGCTTAATTGTTCTTTTTTCGACTTGCTCCAATGAAAGTGCGGATCCTGCCAGCGGACCGGCCAGGTCATTAGAATTAAATGGTCGAGAACTTTCGGGAATCTGTGTCATAGCGGTCACCAATACAAAGAAAGGCAAGATTGTCGGAAGGCTCAATGAATCACCTCCATTCGAAATAGTGCTTATCTAGGAGCCTGTCCGAGTATTAGGAGGGGCCGCGTTCCTGGCTTCGCGCGGGCAGATGCAAGGCGCCGCGACGCAGGCGATGCGGTGACATCGTCGAGGAGCGGCAACGAAGCAGATGCCCTCGCGCAGCCGAAACCCAAAGGGATCTGGGGCCGAAGGCCCAGCCGCCTGGGGGTTGCACGGCGATCGCGGCGTTGCTCGTCGTCAACGATGTCCCCGCATCACCTCCTCCTCGCGCCTTGCGCTTCGCCGCGCCTTCAAAAACAGCTCCAGAACCTACAGTTATTATAGGAGATGGCTTCCCAACGTGCAAATTGACTCAGACGGGATTCCGCTGTTTCACTTGGCAGGAGCCAAACTCCCAAGAACGGGCATTGGGGCAGGGTGAGAAGCAGAAGCGACTGCCGGCATTGGAGCGGCTTGTTGGTCTTTCTGAAAACAGAACCGTAGTATTTTGCCCTCCTCAGAGATCTAAATTCTGTAATCCGGGCAACCTGCTTTGAAGGACAAATAGCTCTCCGCACCAAGTCCAAAATCGAATGACGAAATACCTCAACAAACGTACAGATGCTGAGGAATTTGTACGAGGCATGGCCGGCTGACGATAAAGGCAGGCGAAGCACTACTTCACACTCAGGGTGGTCGGCGTGACGGAAATTACTTTCTGCGCGGCCCTGAATGTGTTCCAAATCGTCGAGAAGATAATTTGAATCACCCAGAACATAATCTCGATTCGGGAGAACATTTTCTTCTTGAACGAGAAGATATTCTGGATCGCGGAGATCATTTTCCCGGTTCCTCAGAAGATGATTTCAATGCTTGCGAACATCTTCTGCATCTCTCCAATAAATGTCTCCGACACAAAGAAAATGGTCGGAGCGACGCAGAAATGTTTCTGATGCTTCAAGAAAATCTTCTGCACGGGCGAGATTGTTTTCGCAGTCCTTGAGAAAATGTTCTCCGTTTTCAAGATTGTAATCTTCCTCGTCGAGAAAACAATCGGTGTGTCCCAGAAACATTTCTACGTCGCTCCGACCATTTTCTTCGCGTCTTAGAAAAGTTTCTCCATTAGGTAGTAGGTCGTCTGCGAAGCGCAGACTGCGTTCGGCCTTACCAAAAATCCCGCCTTTTCCGCTCCGATGGTCCGAGCTAAAGGTCGATTTCCCTTTCTGGGCATTCAAGCGGCTCAAGAAATTCAGGACTCCTGATCCCTACCCGT
>JAHFUH010000480.1 GCA_023265215.1 Acidobacteriota bacterium | reverse complement strand
CGTGATCAGAAAAAAGGATAAAAAAGGAGTGAATCCCCAGACCGGCGAACCTATCCTTATCCCCGGAAGGAATGCGATTAAATTTAAACCGTCCAAATATCTCAAAACGATTTGACCGCCATGCCGTTTGTCCCAAAGAAGCTTTATTATAAAATCCGCGAAGTTTGTGAAATTGTCGGGGTGGAGGCTCATGTCTTGCGCTTTTGGGAATCGGAGTTTCGTGCCCTTTCCCCGCCCAAGACTAAAACCGGCCAGCGGATTTACCGTCCGAAGGACATCGAGTTGCTGCTTGAAATCCGGCGGCTGCTGTATGAGGAAGGTTTTACGATCGCGGGAGCTCGTAAGCGATTGGGGTCGAGTTCTCCGGACGTTGCTGATGAAGGAAAAGCTGCAGAGGAATCCCGACCCGCGCCGGAAACAGCCAAGCGGCAAACCGGGAAGGCGCCGGATTCGGAGCGCCTGAATAAGGTCAAAGCGGAACTTGAGAATATATTGACTTTGCTGGACCGCGAGTGATACTGTTCCCAACTGCCGTCGGGACGTAGCGCAGCCTGGTAGCGCACACGCTTGGGGTGCGTGTGGTCGGTGGTTCAAATCCACTCGTCCCGACCATTTTTTCTTCTGCCTGGGCGTTGTGACATCTATTCTCCTCACTAATGATGACGGGATCGAGGCTGAAGGCCTGAAGATCCTCGAAGGGGCTTTAAGCGGCCTGGCGCGGGTTATCGTTGTAGCCCCGGACGAGGAACGAAGCGCCGTGAGTCACGGCCTGACTTTGCGCGCTGCCCTGAACCTGAAAGAGATCTCTCCCGACCATTACATCCTGAACGGCACTCCGGCTGATTGCGTCATTTCCGCCCTGCGGCATTTGTTCCCGGTTTTTCCGGATTTGGTGATCTCGGGAATCAATCATGGGGCAAACCTGGGCGACGACATCATGTATTCCGGAACAGTCGCCGCTGCGCGAGAGGCTTCCCGCCACGGCATTCCGGCGATGGCTGTTTCCCAGGCTTACGACAACAGCCCTATCCGCTTTAAAGAGGGGTCCGTTTTCATCCGGGATCTTGTGGCTGCAATGCTGCGCAATGGATTGGGCGGCGAGCTGTGTCTGAATGTAAACTTCCCGATGCGCAAAATCAAAGGGATGAAAATAACGCGGCAGGGCTGCTCGGAGAACGTCCCGCATTTCAATGCGCTGGATTATAGAGCAGATTACAATGCTGTGCCTTTCAGCCCCGGCGGCGAGTGTTCTAAATCGGATTTCTGGTCCGATCGCCGTGCGATCATGGAGCATTACGTTTCGATAACGCCGCTGCAGCGGGATCAGACCGATTACACGGCGGTTCAATCGCTTCTGCGGGACTCGGACAAGCTGTTCAAGTAGGCTGCGGTCCTATCGAAATAGATGCAATCTGATGGGAGTCTCACTTCTAATCGCACCCTGTCGAAATTCCTGCCTTGATCGTGTCCGCGAATTGCGTTAGCATTGGCGTCTTTGGACGGGGCGTAGCGCAGCTTGGTAGCGCGTGCGGTTCGGGACCGCAAGGTCGGAGGTTCGAATCCTCTCGCCCCGACCACCTTTCACCCCGAAGTAACTCCCGTAACATTTGATTTCGTAGCTAGTTAATACGAAATGTCGATGCGGTTGCGAGCAAATGGGGAAATGGTGCTTATGTTTGAAAGATTGCCTAAGTGATCAAACGTACGGGTTCTGTACGGGTTCTCAAAATCAATTGGTTCGGTGGAATAGAATCCCGTTTCCCCGATTATCTCGCTTTCCTCGCGTCAGCCAATCAAAGTCGCTTCTGCGCAATCCGAATTCCCTTTAGCAGACTTCCATTATTCAGGAATCGAACAATCAGAATTGCCTCTGAGCCTATCCAGTCCTTCAGCTGGTTCCATTCCCAAGCCGTTCATTAGTCTGACCCTGATCACCGGCAGTTTTTGCAAAAACGACAACGGAGTCCATTTCTTCCGGTTCAATAAGCCGCACCCATAATCGTGCCTTCAGCGTTTCAATTTCACCAAGAAGGGCAGGAATTTCGGCCTTGGGAATTGTTCTGATTTCTTTGCCGGTGGTCAGAAGGTCGATGAGTTTCATGGCGGTTTTCCTTATTAGTCTTGTAGCTCCTCATTAAACAGCTTCTCGAAAAGCTCCACCGATCCTGGGGCATATCCGGCGTAATGATTGTTGAAGTAAACATAAACTGGCATACCTCTGGTTAGCAGGCTTTTAATTGGAGGAACCCACCTCTTCATTTGGTTGGTGCAATCCTTAAGCAAAGATCCCCAATCTCGTTTCCGCTGACCTGACTCCTGAGCCGCCTTGACTGCGGCATCCATCTGCTTCCGGTTGCCCAAAAAGCGAATATATACAAATGGGGATGTGAAAATATCGTCGCGGTGGGCCAACTTGGGAAGTGGGTCCATCGTGTAATAGTCAATGAATACAAGAGATATGTCTCGACTCCGCAAAATATCCAAAAGGGGAGGCTGAACCCATCGGGAATTTCGAATCTCAATTCCCCATTTAAATTCCCTCGGAAGCAGATCGACAAAGCCTTTCAGCCGCCGGGTAAAATCGGCACCAGTCCTGTATTCCTCCGGATCTTTGCCCTTGGCGACATAGGGGAACTGCAAAATCAACGGTCCAAGCTTGTCTTCCAGGATTGACATGACCGAAATGAATTCATTTAACTCAGCCTCGCACCCCTCCAGATACTTGTCGTGGCTGATCACGCTTGGAACTTTTGCGGAGAAAATGAAGCCTTCAGGTGTCTTTGCTTTCCAGGCTTCGACCATTTTCCGGCTGGGCATGTGATACCAGGTAGTGTCGATTTCAACGGTCGGGAGCTTGTTCGCATAAACTCTGATCATTTCTCCAGGTTCCGTTGAATCCGGATAAAAGGTTCCACACCAGTCTGGAGAACTCCAGCTCGATGTGCCAACGAGTAGATTTGGCGGGAATTGAGGATGCATCCTTACACTCCTGACAGAATTCTACCAGCAATTCAGAGGATTATTCAGCGCCGCACTCTTTTGGCGATGAAGGGGGAAAGTGCCAAGATCAAAAGCCCAAATGGAAGCAATCCTGCGCGCCGAAAATTATCTGCCCAAAGCCTCCGCCAGATTTTTGCCTTCAGCGTCTCAATCTCACCAAGAAGGGGAGGGATTTCGGCCTTGGGAATGGTTTTGATTTGTTTGCCGGTGGTTAGAAGGTCGATGAGTTTCATGGCGGTTCTCTTTTTCGGTGAATCGAATTAAGCCCGAGTCTACACTGTGGACATTTCCTCAGCCGCTTTCATCCTTACCAGTGGTTGACACTGTAAGGGGGATTTAACGCCAACCCATTTGGACGGTTTTTGAGAGATAGGAGCCAATTTCTGCTAGTACAATAGCGCCACAGCAAAAAGAATGGATTCTGGAGCAAATCAGAGACTGCAAGAACAGGCTTTCCCACTGGTGAAGAGAATCCACCCATGCCTGCCTTTGGCTGTAAATTCCTGACTATGCCAATGACGCTTTCTCCGCTACCATGGGGCATGTGGAACCGTTCCATATGCCTACAACTGCGATAAATGAACAAATACTAATCTGCCCATCCGGAAAAACAACAAAAACATTCAATAACTTAATGGAAACAGGTTTTAATCATCGCTAAAGCGATAGCGCAGAATGGCAGCAGCCAAAACAGGGCAATCACATTTCTCAGTAAGCACCGCATCCTTACGAACCACCTGCCCCCAACAGCAAACAATTGTTGCCGATTTATCGAGGAGTTCAAATGGAAGCATTATTTTCATTACGATTATGGTTTCGGGGGGCAAGTCAATGCAGGACAGAAAGAGAACACCTGAGCGACTGATATTCACAGTTGTGCCCTCTCGCCATTCAAATTGACCTTTTATTCGAAAGCGAATGGATGCTTTTATCGGATATCTAGTTGCGCTTAAATCATGGCCCATAGGATTTTTGCTGCTCTTTTCCGGATTCGAATGCTGAGCCTGCGCCTAAGAACGGGTGTGCATTCTCCGAAAATAAATTGAATCTATGGGCAGAGTGCAAGCAACCGCCATTGAGGTGCATACGTTGCCACTCATTCCGGACGGATTGTTGCCACCCAGCACAATCTTCCAGCTTTTTGATTTTGCAGCACACGTGTGAAATCCTCAATTTCGCAATAGCGATGATTAACTTCTATTTATCCAGCTTTTTAAATTCTAATCTGCAGTTGAGAGCTGTCAGTATGCATTGGGCGCTTACAATGTTTTCTATGCCATGGATCTTGATTTCACCCCGAAGAGCAATTCCGAACATTTCGTCGTCAGAAACGATTTCATAAGGCTCTACCTTAGGTGGAATTTCGTAAGGATACTGTTTATTTGATAGCAGGTCGCGCCCACAAACTCCGCACCAAGTTGCTGTTGCCACAACGTCTTTAAGACAAAAAGGACAAATATTCCGTTGGGGAAATTGCATATACAATACCCTCCTGTGGCAATACTGAGAATAAGGTATTTAATAAGCGCCTAATCCGTAGGAGCAGCTTCTGAACAGGATATGTGATCAACAATACACGAATCTAATTATCCCCCCTTT
>JAHFUH010000069.1:12434-14591 GCA_023265215.1 Acidobacteriota bacterium | reverse complement strand
AAAATTGGAATCTGGTGCATTTCAGATTTGACGGTTATAGTTTGGCCGCCTTTGTAAATCTTGTCCGGCTGCCAAGCGTCGCGCCATCGGGATCCGGCCGGCAGATAAACTTCCTGTTCGCGCTTCCCTTTTTCCCATACGGGCGACACCAGAATGTCTCGGCCATAGAGATATGTCCACCAGTTGGTCCACGCCGCCGGCGCTTGGGGATCGGAAAGAAACAGCGGCCGGACAATCGGCAAGCCCGTGCGAGTGGCTTCCCGAGCCTGACGATAGCTGTACGCAGCAAGCCCGTTGTGCAGGCGGGCGTACAATCGCCACACGGCAATCAACTGCGCATCATAGTTCGGCTCGCGCGGCAGGTTCCAGAACGCAACATTTCGCGTCGGTCCCACTTCCATGATCGGGGTAAAGCAGCTGAAGGCCAGCCATCGGGCGCACATATCCTGATCCAGCGTCTGTTCGTTGTAGCCGCAAGTATCGGAACCCCAGTTGGGATATCCCATGACTGCCGACCGCTGCACTGCAATGATGGAAGCACGCAGGCCCCATTGAGTCCCGCCGATATCGCCTCCCCAAAAAACCGAGGATGGCGAACTGCCCGTGTAAGCGCCGCGCGGCATGGCCACAAAGTCCTCGCCGCGAATCCTGCGCGCCACTTCGGCCACCGATTTTGCGTAGAGAGCCATATACGAATTGCGGTTCTCCCGAATTGACATGCCGTCGTAACGCTTGTATGGACCGTCATCCGGAATCTGTTCCTCGCCGCGATCCAGCTTGAATCCCGCAACGCCAAATCTGAGCAGCTTTTCAATGCCCGCCTGCCAGTACGCTTTTGCAGCCGGATTGGACAAGTCAACCATCGGATAATTATTGGAACTTGGTTTCTGGCCCGCCAGAGTGAACCCCTTTTCCTGTCCCTCCTTCTCCATGTTTCCCTGAAAGAACGGCGCGATCCAGAGCAGCGTTCGGATCTGCTGATCATTGAGCCATTTCACAGAATCGGCAAAATTGGGGAGCCTTTTCGGATCAATTTCGAAATCGTCATAACCCATCCGTCCCGGCCCCCACGGGCGATCAATCCAGTAGACGCCACAGGGTATGCCGTAGGCGCGCATCATCAGCACGTCTTCCATCATTTCAGAATTGAATGGGCCTGAGACTGCAGTGCCATCATAATAGGCGGTCCGCTGGGTATGTTCGTCGCGCCATCGCCAGGGAGTATACATCCATTTTGGCGGCAGAAAAGGAGGGCCTGCATCCAGCGCGTGCGCGCTTATAATCTCCGCCTGAGTTCTTGCCGAATAGATCTTAAATTCAAAGGATGGCCCTTCGAACTCAATCTTCACCTGCTGAGGATCGCTCTTGCAAAAATCGTATAACCCCGGCCAATTGGTTTTTGCGAACAGCCCGTATCCGCGTGAAGAAACATAGAAGGGCGCATACACCGATGTTGTCGGCTTGACAATCATCTCCACTTTTTGACCGCGCAGGTTCATTGCTTCTTTGATTCCCGGCGCCCATGAAGCCTGTTGCGGCCCGTCCACCACGCGTTCCATCAAACCCGTAAAATATTCGTCTTTGCCGGAATCGACATGAAAGCCCCATTTAACAATGCCTTCAGCCGGCTGGGCGCTGAGACGAATTGTGAAATTGCCACCTGCAGGAGTTACTGCGATTGAAGCCGTTCGCCCATCTGCGGTTTTCGTTTGCCGAATCAAATTATTGCCGGGTGCTTTGATCTCTATCGGGATAGAGACCCGGCCGGCCGCCGTCTCATAATAAAATCCATCGATCAGAAGAGGCGCCGATAGGTATTTGGACTGAAGAAGCAGTCCCTGTTGTGCGGGACTGCTAAGCGATACTGATTGCAGCACTACGAAAAGCGCAATGGCTACTCTATGCATTTGAAACTCCCTAGGAACCTTTATTGAGCCCATCGGAGTCGGGGTCGGGGTCGGTATCGGGGTCGAGCTTTTAAAAACCGACCCCGATACCGACCCCGACTCCGACCCCGAGATTTATCATTTCTTGCGCAGCAGCTGTATCATTTCAGACCCGGCCTGCAGGACCGTACCGTATCCATGCGCCGCTAAAACGCTTGTCGGGCGGTAGTAGTAAAACATCGGATCAAAATTCAATCCCGTCCCGATGCAA
>JAHFUH010000069.1:0-12424 GCA_023265215.1 Acidobacteriota bacterium | reverse complement strand
CACAACGAAAAGCACAATGGCTACTCTATACATTTGAAACTCCATTTGAACCTTTATTGAATCCATCGGAGTCGGGGTCGGTATCGGGGTCGAGCTTTTAAAAACCGACCCCGATACCGAGATTTTTCATTTCTTGCGCATTAGCTGTATCATTTCGGCTCCGGCCTGCAGGACCGTACCGTATCCATGCGCCGCTAAAACGCTTGTCGGGCGGTAGTAGTAAAACATCGGATCAAAATTCAATCCCGTCCCGATGCAAGTGCCTTCAACCTGTCCTTGAGAATTGACCTTTGCCGCCACAGCATTCCACGCCAGCTGAAGCATCTGCAAATGCGGATCCCTGCTTATCCACCCTCGATTGACGCCGCGTGCGATGCAATAGGTAAAAATGGCGGAAGCGGAAGTCTCCAGGTAGGAGTCATTCCGATTCAGCAATTGATGCCAGAGTCCCTGGCCGGACTGGCAGTCAGCCAAACCGCGCACATGCGCGCGAAACAGATCGAGAATGCGGGCGCGGCCCGGGTGATTCTCAGGAAGCACATCGAGCAGCTCGGTTTTTGCCATCAGCGCCCATCCGTTGGCGCGCGCCCAGAGAAACGCCGGGTGAGCATCCATTCCTTCCACCCAGCCATGCATATAGAGTCCTTTTTCCTTAACAAACATGCGATCAGAAAACTGCAGGATCTGCTTGACCGCATCGTCATAATACCGGGGGTCACCCGTTGCTTTCCCCATTTGAGCCAGTGCAGGAACGCTCATATACAGGTCGTCAAGCCAAAGAGTGTTGGGAAATGGACGGCTTCGGGCCAAAGTGCCGTCCGCCAGGCGCATCTGCTTCTTGCTGATGTACTCGATATAATTATCGATCATCGGTTGCACGTTCTTCGCAACGCCGGCACGCTTGGCTTTGATCATCGCCGCGCACATGGATCCGGAATCGTCCAGAGATGCGGGATTAATGATGGAACGAATCTGCGCCCAGAGACCGGGCGCCGCTTTTACTTGAGCCTGGTTGGAAAACAGATCCGCGAAAAGGTTGAGCCGCTTGGTTACATAATCGGCAAAACGGGCATCGCCGGTTGCTTCGCTTGCCAAGAGCATGCCGGAATAAGTCACTCCCCATTCGTAGCTGATGATCGGTATTGCCCCCCGTTCAAGGACGGCATCGCTCGGCAGCCGGGCCAAATCGATGACCGGCACGTTGGTTTTGGTAATGATTGCGGCGGGAGTGCATCCCTCAAGGTAAGTGCGGACGCGGTTCAAAACTTCAGTAATCGATTCTATGGTTGCGGGACCATACGGAATGGGATAATTTGAACCAATCCTATCAGGATTGACGGGAGAAGGAGCGGCCGGGGCTTGTGCAGGGACTTGATTTGTGTGCGCCGCAAGTAATATCAGGATGGAAATCGCCATGATCCCATTATGTAAAGCGAGGCTTTTTCTGCCAATCATGCTTATTCCTCCCATTAAATATTTTAGGAGTTATCGCACACCGGCCCGCATTTCTCACCAATTTTTTACTGCGGCAGCGGATCCGGGCATGTCTACTGCGTTGCACTCGGACGGGCCCCTCGACATACTGTCGAGTATGCCTGCGTGGCCCTTGATCGCGCGCCTTGTATCCATGCCCGTCTGCGCCGCCTCGCTACGAAAACTGGTGAGAAGTGCGGGCTCGGGCGGGCGCCACCAAATAGTTTTTCGGTTTTGGAGGAATTGTGAAAATAATCAGAACGGCTGATGAACAATCCTACCGCAGGATGACAACTGAGGAATTGCGGCGGCGCTTTCTGGTTGAGGATCTTTTTCAAACCGGCCGGGCCGAACTGGTCTACACGGATGTGGATCGCGCAATTGTCGGCGGAATTGTTCCTTCCGATAAAACGCTTATTCTTCAAGGCGGTCGTGAGATGGCCTGCAATTATTTTTGCGAGCGCCGTGAGATGGGGGTAATTAACCTTGGCGCCGCGGGGACGGCGATCGTGGACGGAGTCGTTTTCAGAATAGCGCCACGCGAGTGCCTGTACATAGGCCGGGGCAGCCGGGAAATAAGTTTTGCCAGCGATTCAAGCGCCAAGCCGGCATTTTTTTATCTGGTGTCTTACCCCGCTCACGCCAATCACCCGACGACAAATATGCCTTTTGAAAAAGCCAACCACATTGAACTGGGATCACCAAAAGAGGCAAACCGCCGCACCATTCACCAGTACATTCATCTGAATGGCGTTCGAAGTTGTCAGCTGGTCATGGGATTCACCGAACTTCAGGAAGGAAGTGTCTGGAACACCTACCCGCCTCACACTCATGATCGGCGTACTGAAGTGTACTGCTATTTCGATCTGCCGCCCGCCGGTTGCGTGTTGCATTTGCTTGGCTCGCCGGAGGAAACGCGTCATATCGTCATGCGCGAAAAACAGGTTGTTCTCTCTCCGGCATGGTCCCTACACTCGGGCGTCGGGACCGGAAGCTATAAATTCGTCTGGGCAATGGGAGGAGAAAACCAGGCTTTCGACGACATGGACCCGGTGGATACGACGCGATTGAAATAGAAATAATGAAAAGGAGTAAACTTTTTGGCCATCTGGATCGGCCTGTCGCGTCCCATAGGGACGCGGACTGGAGTTTATACATTTCGCCTTGGGTCGCGTCCCATAGGGACGCGGAGAAAATAGCCCGGCACTTCAGTGCCGGGATTATGCAACATATAAAAACACGAGTCCCGTAGGGACGATTGATTCGGAAAAGCATTTATGGCATTTCGGAGGACTACTAGCGACAACTCAATCGTCCCTAACGGGACGTTCTGAAAGGGATACCGAGGGCATTTACGAAAAGGAAACATTATGGGAGGCATACTCGATAGATTCGGATTGAAAGGGAAAGTGGCGCTGGTCACCGGAGCGTCCAGGGGACTAGGACAAGCTATGGCGCTGGGACTCGCGGAGGCGGGTTCGGACATCATGGCTGTGGATGTGCTCGATTGCTCCGAGACACAAGACCAAGTCGCCGGGCTCGGCCGAATATGCGAAACGCTGGAAATAGATCTCACATCCGCCGGAGCGCCTGAAAAAGCGGTCGATCAAACAACCGAGTCTTTGGGCGAAATCGATATCCTGGTGAATAATGCAGGTATTATTCGCCGCGCGCCCTTTCTCGAATTTACCGAAAAGGATTGGGACGATGTAATGAACCTGAACATCAAGGCCGTATTCCTGCTCAGCCAGGCAGTGGTCCGGCAAATGATGCTGCAGGGGAAGGGTGGCAGGATAATCAATGTAGCTTCGATGCTGTCGTTTCAGGGAGGAATTCTGGTTCCATCGTATGCCTCGTCCAAAAGCGCGGTGGTCGGTCTCACTCGTCTTATGGCCTGCGAGCTTGCTTCCAAGGGCATCAACTGCAATGCCATAGCCCCGGGTTACATGGCTACCGACAATACGAAGGCATTGCGCCAGGATCCCACGCGCAATAAAGCCATACTCGACCGCATCCCTTTAGGCCGCTGGGGCGAGCCCGATGATTTACAGGGCGTGGTGGTTTTCCTTGCCTCGGAGGCTTCGGCGTACATTACCGGCTACACCATCGCCGTGGACGGCGGCTGGCTGGCAAGATAATGCCCTGAAAAAGCAAATACTGAAGCGTTCGGGGTCGGAGTCGGGGTCGGTATCGGAGTCGGTTTTTAAAAGCTCGACCCCGATACCGATACCGACCCCGACCCCGAACGCTCCTGGATTAAGAAAAGAAAAAGGAGTCCATCCCGATGAAGCGAAACGTAAATATCCTGTCTGTTCTTCTCCTTCTGCTTCCGCTCGGTCTCATAAACGCAAGGCAAAAAGTGCTCACCTGGGGCGACCAGGGAGACGGAACCTATAAAAACCCAATTCTCAAATCCGATTATTCTGATCCCGACATTTTGCGCCACGGCGATGATTTATATCTCATCGCATCCGATTTTCATTTTGCCGGAATACAGGTCCTGCACTCGAAGGACCTGGTGAATTGGGAAATAATCGGCCAGGTATTCGATCGTCTTGTCATGGACCACAAATACGACGAAATGAAGGGATACGGCCAGGGGACGTGGGCACCGTCTCTCCGTTATCACAACGGCGAGTTCTACATCTTCGTTTGTACTCCGTCGGATGGGTTGTTTATGTGGCACGCGACAAATCCCGCGGGACCGTGGTCGGAAACCGTGACGGTCAAGGCAATCCCTCGATGGGAGGATCCCTGCCCTTTCTGGGATGACGATGGACAGGCCTATCTTGTCCACAGCAGTGTGGGCGCCGGGCCGCTCATTCTTCACAAGATGAGCCCGGATGGCAAACAGCTCCTGGATGACGGCAAAGAGATTTATCGCGGCAAAGTTGCGGAAGGACCCAAAATATATAAACGAAAAGGGTATTACTATATCTCCCTGCCGGAAGGGGGCGTGGACAGCGGCTGGCAAGCTGTATTACGTTCCAAAGATATTTACGGTCCCTATGAGCGTAGACAGGTGTTTCCTCAGGGAAGCCCGCATCAGGGCGGCCTGGTCGATCTCGACAGCGGCGAGACTTGGTTTCTTTCATTCAAATCCAGCGGCTACCTTGGACGCATCTGTTATCTGAATCCCGTGAAATGGACCGAAGATGATTGGCCGGTATTTGGCGATAACGGCAAACCTGTCGACACATGGAAGAAGCCGAATGTCGGCAAAACATACCCCGTCTCCCATCCTCAAACCAGCGATGAATTTTCAAGCAAAACGCTTTCGCCCATCTGGCAATGGAATCACAATCCGGTGCCGGCAGCGTGGTCTCTGACGAAACGTCCGGGATGGCTTCGTCTTGACGGCCAGGCCGCTGCGTCGCTGAATGTGGCCCGCAACACGCTTACGCAAAAAATCTGGGATAGTGCCGGATTGATCGACGTGAAAGTGGACGCCGGCATGATGAAGAACGGCCAGCGCGCGGGATTCGCGTTCATGAGCGGCAGCGACTTCGGCTGGATTGGAGTCGGGCAGGAAAATGGAATTCGCAAAATCCTCTGGGACCAGGGAGCAGGTCCGGTTCTACAGGGCAGAAACGTCTGGCTTCGCGGCATTCAAAGCGGCGAAACTGGCCGGCTGCTTTTCAGCCTGGACGGCAAAAGCTTTATCGATACGGGGAAAACATTCCGCCTGTTCTTCCGATTCTGGAAAGGCGCTCGCATCGCAATTTTCAGCTTTGGGCCGAACGGAGGATCGGCGGATTTCGACTACGTCCATTATAAATATGATGCGACGACCGAAGCCCTGGGATTGCGCGGCAGCGCAATTGCTTCCGCAAATGCCGGATCGACTTCTGCGATTGACCGGAGAGCATTGGTCGCGCGACATAATCCGACACTTAAGAAATTGGATGTGGACGCGCCGTTTACGGTTGGTAACGGCGGGTTCGCATTCGGAGTCGACATTACCGGGCTTCAGACATTCGCGGATTACTACTACCGTCAGGGGATGCCGCTGGAAACGCTGTCGCGCTGGGCCTGGCATTCACAGCCCAATCCAAACAGCTATAAGCTTGCGGATGCCAATCAGAATTTCATGATGCCGGACGGCCGAGTGCTGGGATTTCCTACGAACCAGAGTTCCCCGGCAGGAGATTGGCTAAGAAAGAATCCGCACAACCACCCTCTTGGCCAGATCGCGCTCGAATGGCTGAAAACCGATGGGTCGAAATTTGTTCCGGAGGATATCCAGAGTCCCGAACAAACGCTGGATTTGTGGCGAGGCTTGATTACGAGCCGGTTCAAACTGAACGGAACAAATGTGACAGTAACGACAGTCTGCGCGCCGGATTCCGATACGATTGGATTGCGTGTTAATTCACCGCTTGTTAGAGAAGGCAAGCTCCGGGTAAGAATCGTGTTCCCGCGCGGCTACGACATGAATGTAAAAAATACGCCGGCGCTGGATTGGAGCAATCCGGGATCGCACGAATCGAAACTGATCGAGCAAGGGGCGGCAGGCGCCTTGATCAAACGTACTATTGACGAAACCCGCTATTCAGTAGTTATCAACGCGCCGGTGAACAATGTCGCGCCGCATACTTTCCGCATTGCCGGCGACGGGACAAGCGACTCACTCGATTTTTCCGTTCAGTTCCTTCCGAACGAAAAACCCTTTCCTGTCACACGGGACTCGTTTGCAAAAATATCAGGCGACAGCGCGGTGCACTGGGAAAAATTCTGGAGCACAGGAGCGGCAGTCGATTTCTCGGGCAGCACTAATCCCCTTGCACAGAAGATCGAGGAGCGCATTGTGCTTTCTCAATATCTTATGGCAGTACAGATGGCGGGCGACGTTCCGCCGCAAGAAAGCGGCCTCGCAGCCAGCACGTGGTATGGCAAGCACCACACCGAGATGATCTGGTGGCACACAGCCCATTTCGCATTGTGGGGTCATGATGAGTTACTGGAGAAAAACCTGGAATGGTATCTCACCCGCCTGCCCGAAGCGCGGGCGCTCGCTGCAAGCCGCCGGTTGGGCGGGGCGCGCTGGGCTAAAATGGTTGGACCCGACGACCGGGAGAGCCCCGGCGGGAATCCGCTGATTGTTTGGAATCAACCGCATTTGATTTACTTGTGCGAATTGCTTTATCGAAACAAGCCGTCACAGGAAACCCTTGCCAGGTACCGCGACCTGGTTTTGGAAACGGCGGATTGCCTTGCATCGATGGTGTATTTCGATGAAAAAACCGGACGTTACTCACTAGGCCCACCTCTTTGGATTGCACAGGAAATCTATGATCCGGCTTCGAGTCAGAATCCGTCCTTCGAGCTTTCGTATTGGCGATGGGCTCTGGGTGTCGCACAGCAATGGAGGGAGAGGCTCAAAATACCGCGCGACAAAAAATTGGACGACATTATTTCTCGCCTTGCGCCGCTGCCGGTGAAAGATGGCAAATATGTCGCGCTCGAATCGCATCCAGACACATGGGAAAACAGCAGCAGCCGGCAGGATCACCCGGCAATGCTTATGCCATTGGGATTTCTGCCGGGTGGCCCTGATGTAAACCGCGAGACGATGGCACGCACTCTGGATGCCGTGCTGAAGACATGGGATTGGGAGAAAAAGATCTGGGGCTGGGACTACCCGATGATTGCGATGACAGCGGCGCGGTTGGGCCGGCAGGATCTCGCGATGGAAATACTGCTCCGGAATGGTCCGAACAATCGATATCTCCCCAACGGACATTGCCCGCAAGCAGCCGGCAATCGTAAATACGAAATTGCAGCGTATCTGCCGGCGAACGGAGCTCTGTTGTCCGCGGTAGCGCTGATGGTGGCCGGCTGGGACGGCTCGCAGGGGCAGTATCCCGGGATTCCCAAGGACGGCACCTGGACCGTACGTGCCGAAGGCCTGCACCCATTACCATGAAGGGAAAATAGAACATAGGATAACCAGCCATGAGACCACAGCACCTCCTTTTCGCATTGCTTTTGTTTGTGTGGACCCCATCTATTGCAGAAGACAAATCACCCACAGTCAAACGAGCCGGCTCGATTGCGGAGTATTTATCAGAATTGAAGGAATATGAAAAAGATGCACCTTCTCTAGATCTGACGCCCTCGCCATTTTGGGGCTATAGAGGAGGATGGAAAATAGGCGACGGTTACCTCGCCGTCGAAGCCAACGGAAGACAAGGCGCTATCATGGGCATGAGATATGTAATAGGGGATGAAAAAAATAGAACGATACTAAAAGCAAAAGAAGTCGATTTGACCAAAGGCGAAATGACCGTAATTATTCCCGGAACCGCCGCGGACAAAACTGAACCCGGCCCATTCTTCGGGCGTTAGTTTCGCCGAGGATGCCAGCGAAATGTTTAAATGCTGCGTGGTCGTTTTCAGCGCCGAAGGCGCGCTCCATACCAGCCTGGGGCAACGCCCCAGGAAAAGATGTGCAGAATAGAATATAAGGGCTGTAAGCCCGCTCCATGGAGGGCACATTGCCGCAATCGCTCAGCATGGTAATCGTTCATCTTATTTTCAGCACGAAAGATCGTTTCCCTTGCATCGCTCCCTCCATACGTCCGCATCTGCATGCCTATCTCGCCACTGTGGCGCGCAATTCCAAATGCGAAGCTTATCGTGTGGACGGCAGGGGGGATCACGTGCATCTTGCCGTCCGCTTGTCCCGCACAATGACTATTTCGGAATTGGTGGAAGAATTAAAAACATCCTCCTCAAAATGGATTAAAACACAGCAGCCTGAATTGCGCCAATTTTCCTGGCAGCGCGGATATGGGGCATTCTCTGTGTCTCCAAATGAGCTTGAGGCTCTTGAGGCCTATATTGAAAAGCAGGAAGAACACCATAGGGTCAGAACGTTTCAAGAGGAATATCTGGCGTTGTTGAAGGAATATGGTGTGCAATACGACGAGAGATATGTGTGGGATTGAATTATAGAGCGGGCCTTCAGCCCTTATTTATTTTTGCTCCTTTGAACCTGGGGCGTTGCCCCAGGCTGGTATGGAGCGCGCCTTCGGCGCTTGTTGCCGGATGTATAGTTCCATGTGGGAAGTATTGAATAGTTTAACGGGAGCAAACCTTAGTACATTTTGGGTTGTGACAACATAAATCGGATGAGAGCAGAACGTCCGCGCTCTCAATTGTACTTTTAGCGCTCAGCTTCGGAGGAAGACAATGAAAAACACAATTCTATCTTTTCAAATGGTCGCTTTGGCGGCAGTCGCTTGCTTGGCTTCTTTTACCATCGCGCAGGTCGCGGATGATAAGGACGCGTCGATCGCGGGAATTCCGGTGAATTACACGGAAGCTAGAGTCGGAACTTATACTCTTCCCGATCCTCTGAAAATGTCCGATGGAAAACCTGTTACTGATGCCAAAACCTGGCTCGCGAAACGACGGCCGGAAATAGTCAGGCTGTTCGAAGAAAATCAATATGGCCGCACACCGGAGCGCCCCGCCGACATGAGTTTCGACGTTTTCGATCGAGGAACGCCTTCCTTCGATGGGAAAGCGATCCGCAAGCAGATCACCATTTATTTCAGCAAAGACAAATCCGGGCCAAAGGCGGATCTGCTTTTATATCTGCCTGCGAGCGCCATAGGCAAGGTTCCAGTCCTGCTGAACGCCGGATTCTCCGCAAACAATCTGGCAGTCAGCGATCCTGGCATAAAGACAGGCTGGATTTTTGACGCCAAAAAGAAAGAGCGCGCGCCGGCTGTGCCGGGCAAATTCAATTTCGGCGGTTTGGATGTATTGCCGGCAATTGAAAAGGGATTCGGCATTGCAAACATCAACTACGCAGACATTGACCCCGATGCCGCAACGGGCCTGCCGTTTGGCGTTCGCAGCCTCTATCTCAAACCGGGCCAAACAGCTCCCGCTCCCGACGAGTGGGGCTCCATCTCCGCCTGGGCCTGGGGACTCAGCAGTGTTTTGGATTATTTCGAAACCGATGCAGGCGTAGATGCAAAACGCATTGCCTTAATCGGAGTTTCCCGCCTGGGAAAAACGGTTCTCTGGACGGCAGCGCACGATACGCGCTTTGCATTGGTGATTGCCAGCTGTTCCGGCGAAGGGGGTGCGGCATTAAGCCGGCGCAATTATGGCGAGACCATCAAACACCTGGTCGAGCCCACCCGCTTTCCCTATCAGTTCTGCGCCAACTATGCGAAATACGCCGATCACGTCGATCAATTCCCTGTGGATTCCCATATGCTGCTGGCGCTGATTGCTCCGCGGCCGGTTTTGCTGCAAACCGGAGACACGGACCGATGGTCCGATCCCAAGGGGGAATTTCTTGCAGCCGTGGCTGCGACGCCGGTATTCAAATTACTTGGAAAGGACGGGATGGATACGGATCAGATGCCGCCGGCAGGCACGCCGATTCTTCACACACTTGGCTATTTCATGCATTCCGGCGGACACGGGATGATTCCTTCCGACTGGCAGCAGGTCTATAAATTCATGGAAATGCACCTTCGGTAAAACACAGAACCTGGGAGCGCCAGCGTCCCGCCGGCAAATAGAAAGGATGACTAAAGCCGGCCGGCGAGACGCCGGCGCTCCCAGGGCAGATTAACCTACCAGGCCGGGCTGCCGGGCTTGGCAGCCCATTTATCCACCTGCTCGTTATAGATTCTCCGTTTGCTGAACAGCCACTTGCCATCCACTTTGGCCATTTCATCTTCATAATGGCCATAGGAATCAAGGGTAGCAGTCCGCTTTGGATTGTTGTTTCCATAGTGGAACCAATAGGCTCTCCCGATAGCTTTGTCGCCGTCGACCTTAAGGACGATGTTCGTAATGTTATGGCGGCCGGTAGCGGGGCGCAGTTTGGGCGCTTTTTTGTCGGCAGGAGCCTCATTCCTGTTGCCCATTCCTCCTATGAGTTTGTGGATCGCTTCACGGCCGCGCACTTCCCCATCCCCGATATCCAGCACCCCATCCTGCGTGAAGGTTGCGACATAGGTATCAACATCCCTGAAATCCAATGCCATCATGTAGCGGGCCTGGAGATCTTCAATCTGAGCGCGATCCTCGGCGTAAAGCGAGGCTTTTGATTGGACAGGAGCGATAACCTTGTTGGAGCATGAAACAGCGAACACCAGGATAATAAAAGCAACCCCGGCCGACAAAGCAACAGTAGCTTTCCGCATTTCAGTTTCTCCTTTTCCTGGAAAATTGGCAGTAGCTTAACTCGATGCCTTTTCTGAATGCAAGGGTTTGGCCGCTTGGGGGACGCTGAGTACGCAGATGATTGCTTGTATTTTTTCCGCGTTCTTCAGCGTAGTCTGCGTTTTCCGCGTCCAAATTTTCGGGATCTGACTTCGGTTTCACATAATGGATTTCAACCTGGAGAAACCGGAACGGCTTACAGGGAGTTGTGTGCCGTCCTTCAGAATCGCGATGCGGCTGTCTTTGCTGTATGGCTCGATACGTACGATGCGATCCAGGTTCACAATATACGACCGGTGAATTCGAATGAATCGTGCACCATCCAGTTGAGCTTCGATATTCGAAATGGTTTGTTGCTTCAGATATTTTTTATTTTCGCTGTGAAGTGCGACGTAATCGTCCTGTGCCTCGACATAATCCAGCTTGTCCACGGCGATGATGTGCACCTTGGATCCATCTTTCACCACAATCCGATCGGGCCTTTCGCCCGGAAGGCTTGCCGCAGTATTCAATTGAGCAGGCTCCGGCAAACGCTCGCCGAGCCTTGCGCGCGCGTGCTCGATCGCTTTTTTGAAACGGTCCAGGTGAAAGGGTTTCAGCAGATAATCGACGGCGTGTTCCTCAAAAGCCTTCATGGCGTATTGGTCATAGGCCGTGACAAAAATTACAGCCGGCGGCGGATCGACCAATTCGAGCACCTCGAAGCCGTTCAGCTTCGGCATCTGCACATCCAGCAAAACCAGATCGGGTTTCATTTCGCCGATTGCCTTGACCGCTTCAAAACCGTTGCTGCACTCGGCTATGATTTCCAATCCATCGACTTCGTGCGCATATTCCCGCAGAATCTGCCGGGCCAGATGTTCATCATCAACAATCAGGGCGCGCAGTTTCATAGTCATTGAGCCGTTTGACATGGCACCGATAGGTTTACAAAAAAACGATCCCCTTCCGTCCGGATCGCCAGCCGGGCAAGCGATCCAAACCGGGTCTCCAGACGCCGGCGCAGGTTGCGCAAGCCCAGCCCGTTTCGGGGCACAAGCGATTGCGGATCGAAGCGGTTTTCAACCATCACCTGGAGTTGTCCGTCACGCACCAGACTGTCCACGCGAATCGTTCCGCCCTCCAACAAAGTCGCAATTCCATGTTTAACGGCATTTTCAATCAGCGGCTGGAGAAGCAACGGAGGCACCTGGCAATCCCGGGAATCATCTGTTGCATGCATCTCCACCTGCAGGCGTGAGCCGAATCGAACCTGCTCCACGTCGAGATACGCTTGCGCCAGATTCAGTTCCTCACTCCATGCCACGCTCTCGCGCTCACCCAGGCCAAGAGTATTGCGCAGAAAATCGGAAAGGCGGATACACATCTCGCGTGCCCCGGCGGGATCTGAAGCGGTCAGAGCAGTAATTGAATTGAGACTGTTGAATAAAAAATGCGGATTGATCTGTGCTTTCAGCGCCCGCAATTCTGCGTCGCGAGCTTCCAGCGCCGCCCGGCGCGACGCCTGCATCGCCAGCAGAACATAATGCAGCGCCACCGAGAGCAGATACAGCAGGAAGCCGACGGCAATGAGCGGAGGGATCACGGTATCGAGCCGGCCACCCAAATTCAGAGCATATCCGATCGCTCGTGCAAGCGCGATCCACAATGCCGTAGCAACAATCGCCGCGCCGGGGTGATAGGTGGCAAGCTGAAATCTGCTTGCCGAAGCGAGAGGCAACTGGCGGCATATGTACCATGGCGTAAGGCAAACGAA
>JAHFUH010000479.1 GCA_023265215.1 Acidobacteriota bacterium | reverse complement strand
TAACGTCCTCGTGCGCGAAGGTCCTGCTCCCGTATTTTTAATGAATAGAGATGGTACAGTGGCGGAAGCCAACCAGGTTGCTTGCGAATGGCTGGGGGTTGGGTTAAAGGAGATTGCAGCGACCCAGTTGCGTAATTATGTTCACCCATCCAGCCGAAACGATTTCGACAATACTTTTGATCGTGCATTAAAGATGCAGCCTTCTGTCGAGGCATTTTGCAGATTTAACAACGGCATTGGAGCAGAATTCCGCGCTCGGCTTTTTTTGCCGGAGTTGCAAATGCCAATGGGGCCGTCGAACACGTTTTATGTATGCTGGGTCCAATCGCTGCGAATTCGTCGCTCGAATGGAGCGCTTATGGCCGGATGACGCCGGGAGTTTTGAATGAGCTCTCCGGCTCCATTGCCGACATTATTCGGGTGATCCTGGAGCAGATACGCTCCCATGCCAAACCTGATCTCAAGAGGCTTGTAAAAGGGATCAACGATGCCCGTTTTGTGTTATCCCGGTGGACGGAATCTGCGGCTCTTCTTCCCGATCCCCTGCTGGAATGCACTTTTGCGAAACTTATTGAACAGGCTATGCATTCCCGGACAATGGAGTTTTCACGTTGGGAAATCGATGCCAGTTTGGAAAGTAACGCGGCGGCAACTGAAATTTGCTGTTGGCCTCCTGCCATTTTCAAGGCAATACTTCACATTATCCAGTGGTGCATCGAGCAGCTGCATGACGCACCGGGAAAGCGACAACTGCTGATCCGCTCACTTAGGCTGGACAAGCACCTGGAAATTAGCTTCCTGTGCGATTGTTCAGGGCAACCGGAATTGATTAATTCTGCCCGGACACAATCAAATTCAAATGAACCTCTCTCTTTAAAAGAGTTTGAAGTTAAAGCCGCTAAGAAGTTGGTAAATGCAGCTGGCGGCACCATCGTATTGGAAGTTAAAAGTAAGACACAACAAATGATCCGAATTGTCTTGAGCGCATCTGCGCTCTCGATGGATCAAAGCACTAATTAAAAAAAGCCACGAATTTCACGGATAAAAATATCGTTTATATCTGTGAAGCCCGCGAAATCCGTTGCGTTTTCATTTTTTGGGCTTAAGAAGTTCGATCTGCCCTTTTCGAGCAAAATCTATCGCTTCGCCCAGAATGCGAGCCGCTTCCTGCGGCGCATGGAACCCCATGGAGTTTTCGGAATTGATAAAATCAACGCGCCATTGAGCTTTCCGCTGAAACTCCCGAGCATCTTTCAGTTCGGCTTCTTTCCAACTCGCAGCCTGCGCGGCTGCGATTGCATTAATAAGATCGACCATTGCATCTTCCGACCTGTTCAATAAATCGTGATTCATATCCTGGATGGCGTCGACCCGCCCCTTTATTTCGTCCTCGGGGTAGTGATGGCAGACCTGGCAGGCGTTGGCGATATTCAACAGCGGGCTGCGCACCCAGTGGTCGCTGATTTTGATCGCCCCCTCTCGCCGATAAGGCATATGACAATCAGCGCAGGCTACTCCGCTGCGCGCGTGAATCCCCTGGCTCCACATCTCAAATTCCGGGTGCTGGGCTTTGAGTGTTTCCGCGCCTGTGTCTGCGTGCCGCCAGTCGAAAAAACGATGGCCGTCGCCGAACTTATAACTGTCGTAGAATGCTTCTATCTGTTCAGCCTTCAGCCCATTGTTCCATGGATAAAAAAGAGTTGTTTTGGGGCCACAGTAGTATTCGACATGGCATTGGCCGCAAACAAGCGTTCGCATTTCCTGGCGTGAAGCCAGCTCATTTGGATCGTAAGGAATGGAGCGATTTCCTGCCCGCCATTTAACAATGGATGGCACCTGAGGTGCCGGCGTATTGGAATCGGCGAACGCGCGGATTCCTACCAGAAATGCGGGCTTCGTTACGCGCAGCTGCAGGGATTGCGGATCATGGCAGTCGACGCAGGCGACAGGTTGATCGGCAAGTTTTGTCGCCTCCTCGTACGGGAGTTTTCCGATTATTTCGAAACCTTTCATAAGCTGAGAGTAGCCTATAATGCTGATCAGCGGGTCCTGGATCGTGCCGGGCGCTCCGGATTCGATTCCCTTCTTCCTGTAAATCGTGGCATTCGACGCGTGACACTGCAGGCAGGCACCGGTTTGGTGAAAGGGGAGCTGTATGCGTTTGGTTTCGCGCTGATCGGAAAGCATGTAAGCGTGGCCGCGCCGAGCCCGATAATCGACGCTGAATGCATAACCTGCAAAAATAGTTTTCAGCCGGGGGTCTTGCACAAGCTTGTCGGTTGATAATGTGTCAGAGCTGCCGCCATACCTGGTGCCGGTTCGCTCGGCAGTTCGCTTGTAGCTGTCATATTGACGGGGAAAATTCTTTCCCCATTCGGCGGGATCGACGGTAAGCTCAGTGAGGTTGGCAATTTTAAACACTACCTGCTTCGCTTCTTCCTTGTGATCTTTGATGTTTTGCTGCAACAGCAAAACCAGGACGGTAGCGATGGCGGCAAGAAGAATGACTATCAAATAAGGTAATTTTGTTTTCATTTCAATCGCTCAGCGGCTTGGTCCATGGCCGACGTTGTCGTGGCAACGGACACAGTAGAGTTCCTCGTCATTGATTACGCGGTGCGCGGTTATTTCGCGTACATATTCCCGGTGGCAATGCATGCAGTTGGCATTGAGCACTGCTGCATTGCCTGGGCGAATCCTGATTGGCTCATGAAAGTCTTGGAGTGTAAACGCCTTCGAATGATGGAATCCGTTGCTGGCTTTCGTCGACCATTTTCCGATGAAATCGTGCGGCACATGACAATCACCGCAAGTAGCATACGCGTGGTGGCTGGCCTTTTGCCAGCTTTCGAACTGATCCCGCATAATATGGCAATTAGCACAGGCGCCCGGATTGTTTGAAAAATAGGACATCCCATCAGCGGCATAGAAATTAAAGCAGCAGGCGCCCAACAAAACTCCCAGCAAAATAGAAAGCAATAATTTCATGACGGTGATATCAAAACACAATGCTGCAAAAAACGCCACGGATTCCACAGATTTTACGATGATAAAATACGCAGTGAAATCTGTGGAGTCCGTGGCGCTTTTTGCAGCATTGATGGGACGCGAAGGGCGCGGAATACAAAGAAAAATACAGATACGATTGATCCAGAAAAAAGCAGGTGGGTTTGCACGGCACTATCATTCATAATGTAAAACTGTGGCACTGCGGGGACAGAGACCATTTAGAAGAAGGCAGAAAGATAGACGGAGCGTTAGGAATGAAAATACGGGCATGTTTATTGATTGAGGCAATTTCAATCCTGATTATATTTGGAAGGGATACTTGGGCCCAATTCCCTTCGCATGTGCCTCTGGATTCGGACTATGCCGCCGTCTATGCCGCCAACGACCAATTTGACTTCGACAGGCGGGATGAGATGATTCCGATGCGGGATGGGGCGAAACTCTACACAATCATTCTGGTCCCACGGATCAAAGAACTTATGCCGATTCTCATCACCCGCACTCCCTACAGTGCGACGAAACGGTTTCCGCCGGAAAAGGGACCGCATTTGGAATCCGCTCTGCCTCCTGGCGACGATATTCTGGCGGGGACAGGGTACATTCGAGTGTTTCAGGACGTGCGCGGCAAATTCAGATCGGAAGGGGATTATGTTATCACTCGCCCGCTTCATGGTCCGCTGAACCCGACCAGCGTCGACCACTCTACCGATACATACGACACGATCGAATGGCTGCTGAAGAATGTTCCTGAAAACAACGGCCGGGTTGGGATGATCGGCACATCTTACGAAGGGTTCCTTGTTCTTATGGGGCTCATCAATCCGCATCCCGCCTTGAAATCCGCAGTGGCGATCAATCCCATGGTGGATGGTTGGATGGGGGATGACTGGTTTCATAAAGGCGCATTCCGCCAGGAAATGATGAGCTTCATTTACGATCAAGAGGCATCCAGAGACTCAACAAGCATTCTAAAAACCGATAAGGGCGACGATTATGATCTTTTTCTGAATGCGGTATCGGCAGGAGAACTCGGCCGCCGCAATGGAATGGAGCAGCTGAGCTTTTGGAGAAACCTGCTTCTTCATCCGGCTTACGATGCTTATTGGCAAGGACAGGCGCTTGATAGGATACTTGCAGGCCAAAATATCAAAGTTCCTACCATGTTCGTTCATAGCCTCTGGGATCAGGAGGATATCTATGGAGCCATTGCAGCTTATCGGGCAGCCGAAGCTCAGGATTTGAAAAACGACAGGAACTATCTCGTGATCGGCCCATGGCAACATGGCGGCTCCAGCGGGAATGGCGGCCATCTGGGACCCTTTACGTTCGATGGAGACGCTGCAATCTATTTCCGCCGAGAAATACTCTTGCCTTTCTTAAATGAGCAGCTCAAGGAAGGGGCGGCAAAAGCAAACACGGCGCCGGTGCTGGCCTATGAGACGGGGACGAATTCCTGGCGGCGCTATGACGCCTGGCCGCTCAGTTGCGAATCGGGGTGCAGAGGGAAATTGCAGCCGCTATATCTCAAGCCGGGATTGCGGTTGTCGTTCGATCCTCCGGGCCAGGATGGTGCAGCCTATGCAGAATATGTTT
>JAHFUH010000478.1 GCA_023265215.1 Acidobacteriota bacterium | reverse complement strand
TTCGGGCGGGGAGCCATTGCTCTGGGCGACATTCATCCGGGAACTGTTTGAGCTGAGCCGTCGGGAACAGATCGATACATGTGTGGAAACATGCGGGTTGGCAGATCCGGAGGCGTTGCTCGAAGTCATTCCCGTAACAGATCACTTTCTGTTTGACCTGAAGCACATGGACTCCAATGCCCACAAAAAGCACACCGGGCAATCCAATGATCTGATTTTGAGCAATGCCGCGCTGGTTGTGGATCGAGGGGCGGACGTGGTCTTCCGCCAGCCGCTGATTCCAGGGGTCAATGATTCGATCCGGGATATCGAGGCGACCGCCCGATTTTTGACCGGTCTCGGCAAGAATGCCGCAAGACTTCAAATCATGCCTTATCATGGAATGGGCCAGAGCAAGTACAGGGCGCTTCATATGCCCTATACTATGGAAGGACTTGCAGCTGCGGAGGACGGGCATGTGGAGGAAGTTCGAAAAGCCTACGTCCAATGCGGCATAGAGTGCACGGTTTCACGGTAGGACGGCCAGGGTAGACGCGGCGGCTCGCCGCGTTCTATATGTTGACAGCACGCGGCGGGACGCCGCGTTTATATTAGAGGTGCAGAATGGCTGAAGTAAACACGGAACTCCTCAACCGGATCGACGCGTTACCCCTAAGCGAACGCAATCAACAATGGAAGAAAACCATGAAGGCATCGGGCTGGAAGCTATTTGCCGACAGGGAAAAATGGACGGTAGCGTCCTGGCGTGAAACGGAAGGGGAGGATATCCAGATACGCCGAGCCAGGCTTTTCAAGAAGATCGTTGAGAAGATCGAGATTCGCATCCACGACTATGATGTGATTGTGGGGCGCCTGACACCCAGCGTCATAGGATGCACGACCGCATTCGACGTTTGTGGAGATTATATCCCGGATATCTGGAAGGATTCCAACGAGCTCAACATCTCGCTGAACGCCAACGTCGGCATGGATCCCGAAAGTATCGAAGTTCTGCGCAACAGCGCTTCAGAATTTCGCGGCAAAACAGCGCCTGAGATGACCTATAAGGCGTGGGAAGCGGTGGTCGGCTCCTGGATAAAGGACGCCGAGGCGGCAAAGCTGAAGGATCCTACGCTGGATAGCGGGATATTCGGGCAAGTCACATCTGTCCTGATGTGGAAAAAGATCATCGGTAAAGGACTTCGAAGTTTCATCAATGAGGCTCAAGATCACATCGATGCCTTTATTGCAAACCGGGAAACAGACATCGACAAGCTTTACTTCTGGAAGTCCGCCATCATCGCTTGTGAAGCGGCCATCAATCATTCACGCAGGTATGCTGCTCTCGCAAGGCAAATGGCTGAGGCGGAAACGCGGCAGGATCGCAAAATCGAACTGCTTCAAATTGCGGGCGTTTGCGATTATGTGCCCGAAAATCCAGCCAGAAATTTTCACGAAGCTCTTCAGTCCATGGCCATCGTCGGCGTCTGCAAGAACTACGAGCATCCGATGCACAACCATCCGCAGTGGGGACGCGGCGACCAGTATCTGTATCCCTATTTTATCCAGGATATCAACAACGGCACAATCACATTGGGAAGAGCCGCGGAATTGCTCGCAGAACTCATAGGCCGGTGGGGCACTCAGACCTTTGTCTCTTCCGAAAGCACCAAGCAGTCCCATCAGATCAATTTCGGAATCAATAACATTATGATCGGCGGAGTGGACAAGTCGGGGAGCGACTGTTCGAATGAATTAAGCTATCTTTTCCTCCACGTTATCGGGCTTCTGCAGCTGTCGTCTCCAACTCTGGGACTGCGTTGGAACAAGTCTACGCCGCATTGGCTGATGAACAAAGCCATCCTGACAAACATGGCCACAAAGGGAGGCATTCCTCTTTTTGAAAATGACGATGTCGTGATTTCGCATTTCCTGGAAGACGGAATTCCCATGGAAGAAGCCGCAGAATGGTGCGGCCTGGGTTGCGTGTATCCCTGCCTCCCATCGAGAGCAGAGCATTACGGCGCTGAAGGCGTGGCCGCCTGCAACATGGCAGCGATGCTTCATCTGGTCCTGCACAACGGATTGGATGTGAACGGTAAGCGCACCGGGTTGGAGACGGGTGATCCGAGAGAATTTAAGAGCTTTGATGAGATGTACGAAGCTTTGATGAAGCAGCACAGGTTCATCACGCACCGATCTTTCTGGTTGGCTGCAATCGCCCGAAAGGAACAGTCCAAGCACGTACGGCTCCCCTTTCTGTCGACGATGGGTATTCAGCGATGCATGGACTTGGGGCAGGATCTATTGATTCCGGATCCTGATGCCTCCATGTTCGGCATTTCCGACCGGGCCCTCATCGATGTTGCCGACTCCCTTATGGCTGTCAAGAAGATCGTGTTCGATGAAAAGAAGCTCTCAATGGACGAGCTTCTCAATGCGCTGGATACCAACTTTAAAGGCAAGCGCGGCGAAGAGGTCCGGCAGATGTGCCTGGCACAACCCAAATTCGGCAATGACCTGAATGAGGTGGATCTGCTTGCCAGGAAAATCGGTGAAGACTCCCATCAGATCATCCGCAGTTATGACAACTCTCCATTTCGCAATTACATGATCGCGAGAGAGGGACTGGCATGGCACTATTTTGGCGGGCTGGGGGTGGGCGCTCTGCCTAACGGAAGAAAAGCTTTCGAGCCGCTCAATGACGGCTCCATATCCCCAATGAGAGGCGCCGACAAGAACGGGCCGACGGCCGTGCTTCGCTCCGCGCTCAAGGCGGGGTTCAAAGAGTCCCATGCTTCGGTTCTGAATCAAAAATTTTCCGCTGCAATTCTTCGAAGCAATGAAAGCATTGACAAGCTTGTGGCCTACACCAATGCATTCATGTCCAACGGCGGTTCGCACATTCAATACAATATGGTGGACACAAATGAATTGAGGGATGCCAAGATCCACCCCGAAAATCACCGGGATCTGATCGTTCGCATCGGGGGCTTCAGCGCTTACTTCACACAGCTTTCTCCAGATATTCAGGACGATGTCATCAATAGAAACGAACACACTTTGTAGTTCCTGGGAGCGCCGGCGTCTCGCCCAATGCTGCATAGTTTTCGGTTTGGCCGCGTAGCGGCCCATGATTTTAGCCCGGCCTTTTAAGGCCGGGGGTATCGAAAAACAACAAAATGCGTCGCGTAGGTTCTGAGAATAAATCGAAGTGGATGCGCAAATCGCTTAAAGCAAATTTTTATGCCCTGAAAGGGCATTGGAATAAAGCCCAGGGTTGGGCGGCGTTTTGTGCCGCTCAACCCTGGGCTTTATTCCACAACGCCTTCGGCGTTGCGCAGCCTTAAAAGGCCGGGCTAAAATCAGACCGCCGCTACGCGGCTCAATATGTGGCCAAGGCAAAATTATAAAACTATGCGGCATTGGGCTTCCCAACGGCTCTATTAAGAGAACCGCTGGGACGGCGGCGTTCCCAGTGAATGATTCCTGGAGTTTCTATGGCTCTTGATCCACAAGCCCGTACTGTTCTCGATCAAATGGCTGGGATGGGCGATAAACCTATCAACGAACTGTCGGTCGACGAAGCGCGCCGGGCTTCCGAGGGCATGGCGGCAATGCAAGGCCCTCTGGAACCGGTCGCCGGCGTTGAAGACCGGACGCTGCCGGGACCGGGCGGCAGTATCCCGGTCAGAATCTATGCGCCATTCGGCAAAGGACCCTTCCCTGTCCTGATTTACTTCCATGGCGGCGGGTGGGTGATCGGCGACATCGCAAGCTCCGATGGGCTCTGCCGAATGCTCACCAATGCTGCCGGGTGCATTGTTGTTTCAGTCGATTATCGGCTCGCCCCGGAGCATCCTTTTCCGGCTGCGGTAGACGACGCCTATCATTCAACACTGTGGGCTGCGACGAATGCCTCCAGTTTCGGCGGCGACCCTTCACGCATAGCTGTATGCGGCGACAGCGCTGGGGGCAATCTCGCCGCCGCTGTTGCCCAGATCGCACGCGATCGCGGGAAACCGGCGATACAGTTTCAGCTGCTCATCTACCCGGTCATAGACGCTGCGTGCGACACTCCGTCCTACAGCGAGAATGCCGAAGGCTATTTTCTGACAAGGGTCGCCATGCAGTGGTTCTGGAATCACTATGTTCAAAACGATGCGGACCGCAACCATCCATACGCATCCCCATTGCGGGCGTCCAGCCTCGCGGACCTGCCGGCAGCACTGGTGATCACTGCGGAGTTCGATCCGCTGCGCGACGAGGGCGAGCGCTACGCCGAGTGTATGCGGGCCGCCGGTACTCCTGTAAAGCTCACACGTTACAATGGCATGATCCACGGCTTCTTCACAATGAGTGCGATTATAGATCAGGGAAGAGTAGCCATACAGCAATCAGCCGCGGCCTTGCGCGCTGCCTTCGAATCGCGGTCGACAATATAGCGGCACGCCGGCCGAAAACACGGACAAATCACTTGATTTTTCCGCGTAATCCGCGTATTCCGCGTCCCTTCATGCAGGCGGGCGGGCCTGCTACGTAGTTCTACCCAGCCCAGAATTGGTATTTGTTTAGATTGTTTAACAAAAAAACCTGCGATAAGTTTATACGGGGCATTGCGCATGT
>JAHFUH010000477.1 GCA_023265215.1 Acidobacteriota bacterium | reverse complement strand
CCCCGCCGGCGATCAGTTGATTAAAGTGGCTATGCCGGACGGCGCCCCGCAATCTGTAGCAAAACTGCCGGGCGCTTCCCGCGGGGGAAGCTGGAGCGACAAAGGCGCGATTCTCTTCTCTCTGGTAACAGACCTTTCCACCGTGCCCGGTTCCGGTGGAAACTTCGAGCCGGTTGATGTTTCTGCGCTGGGAACCGGAACTTACCTGTATCCGGACTTTCTGCCCGGTGGAGAAGATTTCCTTTTCCTGTATAAGAACACGGGCCCAGGGTTTAATCAGGATGGTGATGGGGATGTTTATCTGGCAACTCTGCGTGATAAGAAACTTATAAACCCTGCGCTGCTGTTGAAAAACGCCACAGCTGCCCATTTTACTCCGGCAGGCGGAGGGAGCGTGCTTTTTGTTCGCGATGACAATCTCTACTCTCAAAAACTGAACCGAAGCACCCGCACCCTGGAGGGAGAAGCCAAGTTGGCTGTCAAAGGAGTCAGATCGTTACCGGGACAACAGGCAGATTTTTCCGTAGCGGGCAATGGGACGGTCGTATGGAGACCCGGCCACGCCGCCTTGTCGCAGGTCACAATATTCGACCGGCGCGGCAATCAGATCGGCACGGCCGGGCCGCCTGGACTGATCAGTTCTCTCCGGCTTTCGCCTGACGAAAAGCAGTTGCTGGCGAATCGATGGCTGTTAGATGAGAATCAACAGGGGCGTCTTGCCTTGCCTGCCGGCGTGGTGTGGTTGGGCTGGTCAACAGACGGATTGAAACTGCTGGGCTTCCGCAATCCGGACCAATTTGTGGAGATGTCCGCGGCTGGATCGGGAGAAATTCGGCAATCGCAGAGTTTGGGCAGGGGAAGCAACCGGCTGATTGCAGGAGATATCTCTCCCGATGGGAAACGGCTCCTTGGGATTTCTCTCGGCGGTAATTCTATCCTGGCCGAGAACATGCGGGAAACGGCGGCAGAGCCGACGGTTTTGGTTCAAACCGGGGAAATTGTCGGTACTCCGCGTTTTTCTCCTGACGGCCGGTGGATCGTGTATTACGCCAGAGACATTCAAGGTCAAGCTTCGGGCCTTTACGTCCAGCCCATTCCATGGCCGGGACAGCGGCGGCAGATAGCCACGGGAGGCTCTTTGCCGGAGTGGCGAAAGGACGGGAAGGAAATCCTGTATGTCACGGCCGAGGGCGATATCGCATCGATTCCTGTGGAACCGGAGGGGAACAGCCTCCGCTTCGGCACGCCTCAGAAACTTTTTTCAGGAGGGCGTATTATCGGGACGGGCACCGCCAGCCGGGTAATGGCTGTTTCGCGCGACGGGTCCAGAATCTATCTCCCGCAAGCGGTGGAGCAGCCGGACTCCAACATGATCCACATCAAGATGGGCTGGCTGAAATGATCGCCAAAGCCGTGACGCCCACTATGTCTGTTCCGAGAGTAGTTCAAATCCATCAAATCTGGGACACCCACTGTTTGCAAATCTGCAAATCTGGGACACCCACTGTTTGAGGACCGAAATCGGGGCCGTACCTCCGCTGTTGAACGATAACCCAATCTATAACCCAACAATCTGGCACACATACACAATCTGGAAGAAGGAATGTCTGGACCGACTCCCTGGGTTGTGGCGACATGTGATTTGCCGGCGCAGTCAGAAACGGCTTCGAAACCGGGACCGCTTAGGATGGATCCTGGATCACTGGCCGCCCCGTCCCGGCATTCTTCATCCTTTTGCGCAAGCGAGGTTTGACACCAGACATCCAAGGTTGGAGCTCTATGCGTTCGTAACGCCCGTACGGATCTGTGTGGCGGGGACTGCGGAGCAATCCGCATTCCTACCGCGACTCATCCATGATTTATGTTTGATCCAAGTCAGAGTAAAATCCATATACGAAGACCCATGCAAGTTGACATAATGTCCTTCTCTCGGAAGCGGGGAGCGGCCGGACAGAGAAACAATTGCTAAAAGCTTATTTTTCCTATCGGCCCGAATTCTGGGCTCCACCTGTAGTAAAATCCATTCGAAGATTCAAGAAACCTAACAGGAATCTGACATAATGGCTTGGATCGGAAGCCTGGAGGATCCGTGGCTGTTGAGCCAATTCTGAAAAAGGGCCTGATGCCATCTATCCGCTTCATGTCAGCCATTATTCAGCTCATTAGGAAAGGGGATTGGTATGAAATCGAAACGATTGATAATTGGGTTTGCGGTGGTCATCGCTCTTGTAATGGTGGGAACGGCGAGTTCCGCAATGGCTGCTCCAAAGTGTGACCGGCAGTGCCTGGTCGATCTCATGCAAAAATATCTCGGGGCGATGGTAAAACATGATCCCAAAAGTCTGCCATTTGCCGACAAGGTCAAATTTACCGAGAGTACTGATAAGACCATAGAAATACTGGCGGTGGGAAAAGGACTGTGGGAAACCGCATCAGGCGGCCCGACGGAATTTCAAATATTTGCTGCCGATCCTGAGGCGCAGACAGTTGCCTGCCTTGTGGTTATGAAAGAGAAAGATAAAGATATGATGCTTGGGGCACGCATCAAACTTGAGAACGGCAAGATTACTGAAGCCGAGCATTTGATCGTTCGAGGAGGGGGCGGCATGGGGATGAATTTTTCACAACCTTCCCTGCAGAAGGCCCGCCCTGGTTTCGCCGAGGATATACCTAAGGCTGAACAAATGAAGCGCGAAGATCTAGCCAAAATCGGGCTCTCCTACTACGATGCGCTTACCGGGGAGGACGGCACGCTTGCCCCATTCGCCAAAGAATGCGAACGCCACGAGAACGGCATGACAACGGCAGGCGGCGCTCCGCCGGCTGCAAAGGCTGGTCCCGGCGGCGTCATGCCGACCGGAGGATTTGGAGGCGTGCCGAGAGACTGCGAAGGGCAACTCAGCGCCGGTGTTTTCTCCTACATCACTGAGATCAAACCTCGCCTGGTGGTTGCCGATGTGCAGAAGGGCCTGGCTGTGGGTTTTTCAATGTTCCGTCATGACGGCACGAGACGGCCGCCCAAGCCGGGAGCGAAAGCAGCCAGCACGCAGACGTATGGGCAGTTTAACCTGGCTGCGATGCACATCTTCAAAATCAGAAATGGCAAGCTCTATGAAATAGAAGCACCCGGCGCAAGTTTGTCCTATGCCACCAAATCCAACTGGGAAGCGGATGAAAAGGTTTATCCGAAGCCTAAATGATAGCCGCAGCCCGCTGGAATAAATAAAAGCGAACCGCAGAATATCGAATTTCGAAGCATTCTGCAGTTCGCTTTTGCAGCTTTGGATACACGGATACAACGTCTTCAGAGAGACAGGATTGCTTCATGCTTAAGAAAACATCCATTTTGACTGTTTTTGCGATTCTTTGCGGATTCCTGGACATATCCGGCCAGCCGTCCCTGAAAGAAATCCGCTCCGTTTCCAATAACGTGCTGGTGGTCTTCATTGCGGGAGATTCGCGCGACCCCAACGCCATAAGCATCGAAGATATTTCCCGGTGGAAGATCAATGGAGAACCGGCAACCGGCATCTATACATACTCTACGGTGTCCGATCCCTTTGAGCACCATATCTACCTGAAAACTTCAAAACTTGAAGAAGGGAAGAGATATCGGATAGAAACACCCTATGGGAATAAGGATTTACAATTTCGGGAGAGGGAAATTTTCTGCGAAGCCATCAAGACAAATCAGGCGGGCTATAGCGCGAAGTCGAGGCGAAGATATGCCAATTTCGCCATTTGGCTCGGAACCGGCGGATCCGGCAAAATCGATGGATCGCTGCCCGAATATGAGGTGTGGAATAGCAGGACCGGAAAAGCAGTAACGGCAGGAAGGCTGGAGGAAATTGGCGCGGACGCCGGTTCGGGCGATTATGTTTACCGGATTAACCTGGTAGACGTTCCTGAAGGAGGGCCGTATAAAATTACCGTCAAAGGATATGGAAGTTCCTATCCCTTCGGTGTGGGCGGCGAATTTTCCAGAAGACTGGCATGCACTATTTTTCGAGCCCAGTATCTGCAGCGCTGCGGTTGCCCGATACACAAACCCGATATTCGGAAAGGACCGTGCCATACGCTGATTTACGATGTGGACGGTCCGATCGGCGAAGCCAACATAGACGTGAAGGGAGATGAACGAACGTTCCGTGTTTATGGAGGCTACCATGACGCGGGCGATGCCGATAGACGCGCCTTCCACATGTCCAATCCGATCATCAACCTGATGATCTACGAAGCTTTTCCGAAATATTTCACTGACGGCCAATACGATATCCCTGGAAAATTTGACGAAGGCTACAATATTCTTGGCTACACCAATGGGATACCGGACATTATCGATGAAGCTGCATGGGGAAGCTTGGCGTGGGAATATCTGCAGAATGAAGATGGAAGCATCCATTTCGGAACTGAAACCCGAAGATATCCGGAACCCTTTGCGGCACCCCTGGATCAGGACAACAAAAAATACGGAACGGTAAAAACCGATGATCGCGCAACCTGCACCGGAGCAGGCTTGTTCATGCATCTGGCTCGCATCATCAAACCGTTCGATTCCCAAAAAGCGACGGAACTGGCGCGGCGAGCGGATAAAGCCATGCAATTCGGAGACA
>JAHFUH010000068.1 GCA_023265215.1 Acidobacteriota bacterium | reverse complement strand
CCCCCCCCCCCGGGCAAGGATTCTAGCCGGAATTAGCGACTTATCCAAATATCGAATCAGGAATAGAATCTGAGCGAAAACGCATAGGGATTTTTATTGCTGTATTCCCCAATGATCTTATAGATCGGAGAAAGAGAGGCCTTTTCATGTTTCGATGCGGTCGATCGAGATCCCATTTGATATGCAAGATTTTCTTTTCCATTTCAGCCGCCTTTCCTCTTGTTTACGTTTTGTGCGCTCCGGAGGCTCGGGCAATTCCCTATTTCGCACGCAAGTATGAAACCTCCTGCTCCACGTGCCATAGGACTTTCCCGTAGCTTAATGATTTTGGAGAGGTCTTCAAGAAGAATGGTTGGAAGTTTCCCAAAGATGACGACACCTATGTGAAACAGCCCCCTGTTCTTTTGGGGGCGCCAGCCCAGCGCCAGGCTTTTCCCAAGGTCATCTACCCTGGAGAAATTCCCGGCACGATTCCAATCTCATTCCGCTACAGTGGATCCCTTCAATACCAGAGCACTCCGCCGCTGGCATCAGGATTTTCGCCGAGGACAGATTTGTTTGCACCCAACACGTTCACAGGAATTGCAGCCGGATCTTTCGGGGACGCTTTCTCGTTCTGGATCGATGACGATATTTCAGCAGGGGGATCTGGAGCCAACGGAGGACTCGGCGATGGTTATTTAAGAGCTAACGACCTTGGCAAATATATTGGTCTACCCGCCCACGCGGTTAATCTCCGGGTTGGCCAATTTGAATTGGATTTGCCTTTCAGCCAAGCCAGATCAATCCATCCTACCACCTACGACGTCTATGGTCAGGCTTCGGATGCAATAAGCCTAGGGACAACGAACAATCCATTTGTTTTCGGGGAAAATCAGCGAGGCTTTGAACTCGGTGGATACGCTGATAACTGGAATTTTGCATGGTCTGTAGCAGCGATTAACGGCTCGGGACCGAATCCGCCGAATCGCAATTTCAAGGATGTTTACATCCGAGTGTCACAAAAGTTCAATCTCGAACGGGATTCCGCTGCTCGAAAAGAGGTGCAAGCCGCCGGCCCTTCAGGACCTCGCGATCACACATCAATTCGGCTGGATGGTTTTTATTATTATGGACGGAACGCCCTCAACCTAGACCGTTCGATTTCGGGTTTTGGAACCATTCATGAGCCATTCTATCGAGTCGGAGGCGCAGCCAGGTTTAAATATCGAAATCTCGAATTGTACGGGCTATTGATGTACGGCCGCGACCAGAATCTGCTTCCTCAAGAAGATACCGGAGCTCTGCTTCATGGCTCGCCGGTAACCTTCACAGGCGGATTTGCCACCGCACAGTATTGGATCTATCCTTGGATAGTAGGGATCATGCGCTATGATGCAGTCAATTCACCCACAGATTTCCTGAATGGCCTATATCGTTTTAATACCAGAAATCGCTATTCACCCGGGCTTCAGATCCTGGCTCGCGACAACATAAAGATGTTTTTTGAATACCAGTATAGTTGGGAAGTACCGACAGGGACTGGAGGGCTTTTCTTCAGACCCAGCGGCTTTCAAGCCGGAATCGACTATGTCTTTTAAGCCGCAACCAGGCATTCATTCAAGGAAAGAGGAGGATCAATGGTAATCCCTAAAATAGTGTCCGCAGCAGCAATAGCAACCTGTTTGCTTTTCATTCTCGCCGGCGTTGCCTTTGCGGGCGAAATCAAGGGCGTTGTAACCGCGCAGGGCATGCGATCACCCGAAGGGATTGTCGTGTACATCGACGCGATCCCCGGAAAAACCTTTACACCTCCAACGGAGCATGCGGTTATGGACCAAAAAAAGTTAATCTTTATTCCGCATGTGATGGCCATTTTAAAGGGAACTACCGTAGATTTCCTGAACAGTGATTCAGTCGGGCACAACGTTTATTGGCCAGCCATTAGCGGGAATAAAAAGCTTGCTCATAACCTCGGCACGTGGCCTCAGGGAGTAAAGAAGGCATTCGCCTTCGAAGATATAGGCGTTGCGCCGTTGCTCTGCAATGTCCATTCGGAAATGGCTGCCTATATATTCGTTGCCCCGACGCCCTACTTCGCTGTCACTAATGCTCAAGGAGAGTTCACAATAAAGGACATCCCCGTCGGCAAATATACATTGAAGGCATGGAGTGAACAGGGCAAACCTGTTGAACAGCCGGTTGAAGTCTCCGGAGCTCCGACTACGGTAAATTTGACGGTTCATCGCTAAGTCCTGCTGAGTTCTCAACAGGAGCGGAATTTTGTGGCTTTGATAAGAACCAAGCTTGTAGATCTTGACTGGCTGGAATCGAATTTCCCGTGCATGCAGGCCTGCCCGGTTCACACGGATGCGGGGCGTTACGTCGCAGCCATTGCGGATGGAGACTACAAAGAAGCCTACCGATACGCACGCCGTCCCAATCCGATGGCCTCGATTTGTGGGCGGGTCTGCGGCCATCCCTGCGAAACAGCTTGCCGGAGGAAGAACTTCGACGAGCCTATATCCATCCGCGCTTTGAAACGCTTCGTGACGGAGCGCCACGGGCCGGAATCCCGGAATCCAGTGGACGTATATTCCGGCCGGCCGGACATTACACGGGTGGATAAGATCGCGATTATTGGCTCCGGCCCGGCTGGGCTTTCGGCCGCTCACGATCTGGCGCTGCTTGGGTATCCCGTCACCATCTTCGAGGCCGCACCAGCGCCCGGCGGGATGCTCCGCCTTGGTATTCCCGAGTATCGCCTGCCCCGCGATGTTATTCAAGCCCAGGTGCGCGAGATCCTGGATCTTGGACCGGAACTGAGGCTGAACACGCGCCTGGGCGTCGATTTCAATTTATCGGATCTGCGCACCCAGGGATACAAGGCGATTCTGTTCGCCATTGGACTCCATCGTAGTCGTGAACTCTCGATCCCCGGCAATGATCTGGACGGCATCATCAAGGGAATAGATTTCCTGCTGAATGTCAACCTTGGCTACAAATTCTTTGTCGGCAAAAAGGTTGTCGTGATCGGCGGAGGAAACGTTGCTATCGATGTGGCACGTTCCGCGCTACGTCAGCAGCAGGATCCGGCGATCTCGACATCAATTCCTTCGGGGATGCCGGAGAAACTCACGGAAAGCGAGCTCCACATCGCAATGAATGAATTAATGGATGTAACCAGGACGGCGATGCGCCTCGGAGCCAGAGATGTCGACCTGGTGTGCCTCGAATCGCGCGATGAAATGCCCGCTTTTCAGGACGAAATTGAGGAAGCTCGCCGGGAAGGGATAACGATTCGCCCATCGATGGGGCCCAAAAGATTCGTAGGGCAGAACGGCAGGGTGATTGGACTCGAGACTATCCGCTGCGCATCCGTTTATGACAATCAACACCGCTTCAATCCGACCTTTGAGGCCGGGACTGAAACCATCTTTCCTTGTGACACAATCATTCTGGCTATCGGGCAGGCATCGGACCTGTCCTTCCTGACACCTGCAGACGGGATCGAGACAACACGCCAGGGGACTATAAAGATTGATCCTGAAACGCTGATGAGCACGGCTCCGGGAATTTTCGCGGCCGGGGACATCGCATTCGGACCGCGCCTTATCATCAGCGCAACAGCCGATGGGAAGAAAGCTGCGGAACAAATCGACCGATACTTGCAGGGGCGGGATTGGAAGCCGAAGGGCCGTAGCGTCCAGATTACGATTTTCGATCGCCATACAATGCCGGAGAGTTTCGACGAGCGTTCGCGCTTTTCTGTCCCCACTGTTCCCACAGACCGACGCACCGGAATCACCGAAGTCGAAGTCGGATTCTCAGAAAAACAGGCCAAGCTTGAAGCCGAGCGCTGCCTGCGTTGCTGGATCAATACGATTTTCGAAGGGAGCGAAGCGGATGGGACCGAATGCATCCTCTGCGGCGGCTGTGTCGACGTTTGCCCCGAAAACTGTCTAAGCCTGATTCCGCTCCAACAGCTTCAGGTTGCAGCCGAGGTAAAAGAACATCTGTCCGGGGAAGCTCCCTTCCACAAGCTGATGTTGCAGCACCTGTCGCCCGAGGAGTTGTCCGAGGCTGAGGGTTCCATTATGATCAAAGATGAAACTATCTGCATTCGCTGCGGATTGTGCGCTGAGCGATGCCCCGCGCATACGATCACTATGGAAGGGTATGAAGTTTTCGACAGTGCTCCAGAAACGGCGCTGATTCAAGAGGCATGACAGGTTATGGACACACGGAATCCCGATGAAACAGAACAGCCCGGCACGGCGGTCAATCCTGATCGGCGTGATTTCCTGAATGCGCTTGCAGGAGCGGCTTTTGCTGTCGCCGCCGTCGGCTCAATTGCCGTGACTGTCGAATATCTCTCTCCGAATGTTCTGTTCGAACCACCCACAAACTTCAGAATCGGGCCGCCGGAAAATTTTGCTCTGGACTCCGTCACTTACCTGCCGGAACAACAGGTTTACATTGTCAGGGAACCTGCGGGATTTACGGTGATATCGGCCATTTGCACTCATCTTGGCTGTATTACCCAATGGAGTGAGGATATCAACATGATTGCCTGTCCCTGTCATGGCAGCCGTTTTCGCAAAAATGGATCGGTAGAACATGGGCCGGCGCCGAGTCCGCTTCCACATTTTTTGATCGGGCTTACTTCTGACGGCAATCTCACCGTCGATAAGCTGACCATTGTGCCTCCAACCCAAGTTTTTAAAGCCTAGGGGCGATTATGAGTGCGAGCCTGCAGTCGACATTAAAAGGATTTTGCAATAATCGCGTGTGGCGATCCATTTTCCGGCGCGCTCCGGCTCGCACAAATCGCACTCGCAGTATCGCCATTTTCGGGAACCTGTTCCTACACGCACTTCCCGTGAAAGTGCGCGAGAAGTCGCTTCGAGTGCGGGCGACCTATTACCTGGGGTCCTTTTCATTTTTTTTATTCGTCGTCCTGACCCTCACAGGAATCATGTTGATGTTTTATTACCACCCCGCCGCTCCGAAGGCGTACAACGACATGAAAGACCTTCGTTTTGTTGTTTCCGAAGGCATTTTTCTTCGCAACCTGCACCGCCTGGCCGCTCAGGCAATGGTGCTCGCCGTCTTTTGGCATATGTTCCACGTCTTCTATAGGGGCGGTTACAAGCCGCCTCATGAATTCAACTGGGTTATAGGAGTCGTACTCCTTCTTCTGACTCTATTCCTCAGCTACACAGGTTATCTGCTGCCTTGGGATCAGCTGGCCTTCTGGGCAATTACGGTAGGGACCAACATCATCTCCTACATTCCAATTCTGGGCAAACCGACTCGATTTCTTTTGTTGGGCGGACACGAGATCGGTGAAAATGCACTGCTCCGATTTTTTGTGCTTCACTGTGTTATCCTCCCGCTGGCCATGATCGTTTTGATCGCACTCCATTTCTGGCGTATCCAGAAGGATGGCGGCTTAACCATTCGAGAAAGCGATGAGCGAAAATAGGAAGTTCGAAGCTGGAATCGGCTCAGATTTCTCCAAAGATCCGGTCCGGATTGTTTTCATTACTAAAAAGACCTCGGCCAAAGTGCGGGGAGTCCTCCGGGATCAGGTGATGTCCTATCCCCATGTTGTCCTGAGGGAAATAATCGCATTTGAGCTTCTGACAATTGTCCTGGTGCTCATGGCCCTTTTCTGGGACGCTCCTCTCGAACAATTGGCAAATCCGCTCCTGACTCCCAATCCGGCAAAGGCTCCATGGTACTTTCTCGGCTTGCAGGAATTGCTGCACTATTTCCCGCCTATAGTAGCCGGGGTGCTGATCCCGGTGCTTATCATTATCGGCCTCGTGGCCATACCCTACTTTGATTTGAATGTGAAGGGTGAACCCCTTTGGAACGCCCGCAGAACACCCCGATTACGGATTTTTTGCGGAATCGTTCTGATCTTTTTGATGTTTTTTGGCGTTTATAAGGCCTGGAGCATCTTTGTTACAACCGCGATTATTGCAGCGCTGGCAGTTGCGGGTTATTTCGTACCGGCAGGGCGAGGAAGCGCAATCGAATATCTCAGATCGCGTTCGCTGCCCTGGTGGTTAATGACCTGGTTCATAATCATGGCATGTATATTGACAATTATCGGGACTTTTTTCCGTGGTCCCGGATGGTCGTGGGTTTGGCCCTGGAGATAGCATGGCTGCTGAAGACATGGGGAAAATTTCAGACAGGGTGCGTCTAGTTTTTACCATCTCGAGTGTGATATTTCTTATCGTTCTTGCCGTCGCCCCGCTGAGGAACCTGTTCAGCGAATGGAAATATTACAAAAGAGAATATTTCCGCATGGCCGATGGCCGCCCCGACACAAAAAAGCTGCTTGCCGATTTTCATCCGGGGATAGACCAGATTTGGCAGCCGAATCTCAATGTCACAGACCGCTGTGTCACCTGCCATCAGGGAATCAATCAACCCAGTCTCACAGATGCAACCATCCCGCAGCCTTTTCGTGCGCATCCCATAATTCCGCATCGAGCAACCGAATGGGGATGCACGGTGTGCCACAGGGGCCAGGGATTTGCCACGGAGGTCAAGGAAGCTCATCAGACAACACTGGCGTGGGAGCAGCCTATACTTCCGGTCCGATACATCCAAGGCACCTGCGGTGTATGTCACCGTACCGACATACCCGAAGCTCCCCGGCTTGCCCGCGGCAGGGCGGTAATAGAGGATCTCTCTTGCATTGGATGTCATAAACTTCAGGGGATTGAGCGCCCTTTGATGTTGGGACCCGATCTGACGAATATTAAGAATAAGACCAGTCGGGAATGGATTTTCAAATGGTTGAAAGACCCGCGCACTCTCACTGACGGTAACGGCAACATCTCCGTGAACGGCTATGAAAATGAAGACGAGCCGCGCATGCCCCGTTTCCGTCTCAATGACACCGAACGGGCAGCGCTTTCCGCATTTTTGATCGATAGAAAATCCAACCTCATTGAGCCCTATAAATTTGACTCACGCGTCACAGCTGCATGGGAGAAAAAGCCGGATCTTGTGGATCAGGGCGAAACTCGTTTTCGACAGATGTTTTGCAGCACATGCCATTCGCTTGCGGTTGTACGCGGCGGCGAAACCCAACTGATCGGAGGCGACATAGGTCCGGAACTGACGAAGGTCGGGAGCAAGGTCAAGCCCGATTGGCTGGTTTCCTGGCTGCAAAATCCTCAGGCTTATTTGCCACAGGGTCTTATGCCTCGCTACGGCTGGTCCGATGAAGATCTCTACAAAGTCAACCATTACGTAATGGATCGTCTGACGGATCCGGATTTGCTGAAAGATGTGCGCATCCCGGAGCAGGCGCAGGCAAACGATATTCAGTCGGGAAACCGGCTTTTCCAGCAGAAAGGTTGTGGTAGCTGTCATGTGATTGCCGGGATGAAGGCCCAAAAGGATTTTGGGCCGGACCTGTCGGCCGAGGGCGCCAAGTCCGTTTCAGAACTTGACTTCGGCGCGGCAAAAATGCCTCGCAACCTGATTCCATACCTGGAATCCAAAATCGCCGATCCTGTCTCGGTCAATCCCAATGCCCGAATGCCCCAATACCATTTCAAAGAGGGTGATCTCGGAAGCGTGGTAACAGCGGCACTCAGCATGAGAGGAACTCAAACCACACCCGGGATTCATGCGCTTGTTATCGCAGATGCCCGGCCGGAATATCAGGCCGCAGGCGATTTCGGGAAAGCCTACGAGCGCTATAAATGCTATGTCTGTCATCGATTCAACGGCTATGGCGGAACTTTGGCTCCGGATCTCTCCTACGAAGGCAGCCGCGCCCGACAGCCATGGATTACGGAGTTTCTGAAGAATCCCCAAACCCTTCGCCCGACTCTCACCTTCCGCATGCCGCAGTTCAATGTAACAGATGAAGAGGCGAGGGTATTGGCGAATTACCTTGCGCTGGTAATGCAAACGAACAGAGTGGATTTGACCGCGCATCATCCGGAGTTCACATCGGATCAGGCATCCGCGGGCAAGCAACTTTATGAAGTAACGTATCAATGCCAATCATGCCATACCATCGGCTCAGCAGGCGGATATGTGGGCCCGAACTTGATTAATGCAGGAAATTGGTTGAATACGGCCTGGATTCAGGAATGGCTGACTGATCCTCAAGCGCTTGTTCCGGACACGATCGAACCGCACCGAGCATTTACAGCGGAAGAGAAATCGGCGCTGACTGCATACCTTGTTACTCTTAAACAAAGCGGCACGGTGAAGGCGTCCGTTCCTTCGGGAGGTTCGCGATGAAATGGCCGTCGGTAATCATGATTTCCGCGCTTGTCGCAGTTGCAGCACTGCAGGGTTGTCGCCAGAAATCTTCAGCTACGGATTTCAAGCCACCGGATAAAGCATACGGATCCGAACCCGATTGGAATAATTCACAGCAGATTATTTCTCTCAATTACCAGCAAACGCAGGGACAGCGGATCTTCTACAGCAACTGCGTATGGTGTCATGCAAGTGCAACGCCGGCAGGACCGTCGAACATGTCGAATTTAAAACCACAGCCGCCACTGGCAAATGATGGCGCAACTCTAAACAGCCTAAGCAATGATTATCTCCAAAACATCATCACTCTCGGCGGCAGCGCAATGTCTAAATCGGCCATGATGCCGCCATGGGGCAGAACCTTAAAACAGGATGAGATTCGAGCGGTTATTGCTTTCGTCCGCGCCATCGCCCAGCCACCCTATCAACAGCCCGCTCGAACATCCTCTCAATATTCGGAGAAATAAGATGCCGGATTCGGGGAAAAATTCGACGTATACACTCAAAGGATTCATATCCAGCCTTTTTCTCTTTGTTCTTTTATCTGAAATGCTGCCTGCCGCCTTTGCGCAGGTTGCTCCCGCTGAAATCAAACATCCTAAATTGAAGGCCACGGAACAGGCTTATCTCTCCCAACTTACTTCCCTCAACCAATCCATAAGCCTGATGAAGTTTCCATTCACACTGTCGCTGAATCGCCATGTGGGCCTGGATCCGAAAGATCAGGCTGGCGCCGACCAGCGGTGTCTTGAATTTGTATCTTTCAATGAGCGAGAACTCCTGAAAATTACCGCCAATTACAATGCCTCTTTCAATGCTGCTATGCTTAGCCCCAATCAGCGCGCCGACAGAGTATTGAATGATGTGATTCTTCCTGTGCTCCGACTGCTGCCTAAACATTTCGATCCGAGCGCTTCTTTTGATGGATTCGGATTTGAAATCGGCTATCACGTGCAAACACATAAAAGCAGTTATGAATATGAAGGGAAGGAAAACCTCGTCGTTGTCTTTGACAAAGCGGATGGATTCCGTTACCCGATTCTGAGAGAAGATGCGCTGCGACAGGAAATATTGAATCGTTCCGAAATCTACCTCAACGGAGAGCCTTTCGGACTGGCTCTCAACATGACGTCCCCCATGGAAGTTGATGCACTGCCGTACCGTCCGGCTCCGCCCGCAAATAAAGCTTCTGATTCAAGAAAAACAGGCGCTCCGGCGGATAAGAAAAGCCCGGGAGCCGAATCGGAAGCGGCGACAAAAACGGCTGAAACTTCCATCGGTCCTGCGGAGATTGATGCCCTTCAAGAAAAGTACCGGTCCCAACTCGATGCATTCGGCAAGGATGGAATAGCACAGTTTCACTTTGCGGACTATGCGCCGCCTTCCCTGATTGTCATAAACAATCAGCTGGCGCTGCAGGCTACTTTGAGAAATCCTGAAGTCTTCGACAAAGAAGGGACATCCATTTACAGGCGGGCGGCTCGCAGTTTTGATCTGTTTCTTGCGCCTCAACTGAAGGGAATATTGGCGAAGATTCCGGAAGGCCCGGAAATAAGGTCCGTTAATTTCAGCGTTTTGAACCAGCTTGCATCCCCGGGCCCCGGCAAATCTTCAGAGGCAATCGAATTCCTGCTTCCCCTTAAGGAAGCGCGCCGGTTCGCCAGTTCGGATATTACAAACCAGGATCTGATCGATAAGAGCATAGTGCTGATCAACGGCGTCCGGATTGCATTGAACCTTGCACAAGTAGAATAAAGCTATTCATGTGGCGACTTGGTTACGCGTTGCATGAAAGCTGAGCGTGGACAAATCAATTGATTTGTCCACGTTTTTCCGTGTAATCTGCATATTCCGCGTCACTGCGGTGTCCCATATCCTGATTTATGCCCCGGATCACTGAGGGAAATCCGTTTCATAGCATAATTTTATGAAGCCTTTTCGATTCAGTCCTGCGCTGCTGCGAACTTCTCGATTGGATATTGCCGATATTCTTATTCTGCTTGTGCTCCTATGCCTAGTTTATATCGGCGTAAGGATCTCTATTCATGCACCCGCCGTGATTACCGGGCCGGACATATCGCTATCCTTCACGGCATTGCCATGGTATGCGCTGCTCTCCGTCGGTCGCATGTTTATCGCATACCTGTTATCGTTGGCATTTACACTGGCCTACGGATATGTCGCCGCACGAAACCGGACAGCGGAAAAGGTGATGATGCCGCTTCTGGATGTTCTGCAGAGCATCCCGATACTGTCATTTCTGCCCGTTGTGTTGTTGAGCCTTACCGTTATTCTGCCACAAAACATCGCGGCTGAACTGGCAGCGGTTGTCCTCATATTCACGTCGCAAGCGTGGAATATGACTTATAGCTTCTTTCAGTCGGTCAGCACCGTTCCCCACGAGCTTCGGGAAGCGGCCGCGATTTTCAGATTAGGTTCATGGCTGCGCTTCCGAAAACTTGAATTGCCGTTTTCGGCGCTTGGCCTTGTCTGGAACAGCATGATGAGTTGGGCGGGAGGATGGTTTTTTCTCATGGCCTCGGAGATCTTTTCAGTGGGGTCTCGAGATTTCCGGCTGCCGGGGATCGGAGCGTATCTCCAGACGGCGGCCAGTGCCGGCAACGTTCATGCAGTTATAGCCGGCGTAGCTGCGCTTATACTCACGATAGTTCTGCTGGATCAGCTTCTTTGGCGTCCTATTCTGTGCTGGGCAGAAAAGTTTAAAATAGAAATGGTCGCAGGAGAAACAACACCACAATCCGCAGTGCGCGATCTCCTGTCCCGTTCCTGGATCATTACACGATTCAAGAGTGGAATCGCCACTCCGTGGATGGAGTGGATTGACTCCCACGTAACGAGGGAAGGAACTGCGGGAGCTGAACCCCTTTCTGAAGCCGGTGGATCAAAGACCTCACGATTGTTGTGGCTATTGGGCGCAATGGCCGGGATTATCGGGCTGTTCGGGATTTATCAAATTGTGCTGATGCTGCGGATTCTTCGATCTGAAGATTGGATCACGATAGGACTGGGGACACTTGCAACCTTGTTGCGAGTAGGCGCTGCGCTTATCATTGCGCTTGCCTGGACCGTGCCGCTGGGAGTGGCGATCGGAACAAATCGCAGAATGGCAGGGATATTGCAGCCAATTGTCCAGGTAGCGGCCTCAATTCCGGCAACAGCCCTTTTCCCGGTTATAGTGATGATTCTTGTGCGAATGCCCGGAGGCCTTAACATTGCGGCTGTCACGCTAATGCTGCTGGGGACTCAATGGTATCTTCTCTTCAACGTGATTGCGGGAACTGCGGCCATTCCACAAGACCTGCGCGACACAACGGCTCTCCTCGGGCTTTCGAGTCGCGACCGATGGCGCAATTTGATTCTGCCTTCTTTATTCCCCTATCTTATCACGGGCGCAATTACGGCCTGTGGTGGCGCCTGGAACGCAAGCATTGTGGCCGAACACGCGCAATTCGGAGGCCGGACAATTGCCACCCCGGGAATAGGTTCTCTGATTGCCAGGGCAACCGGCAGTGGAAATTATCCGCTTCTGCTGGCATCCACACTGGCGTTAATCCTAACGGTTGTGACCATTAATCGCCTTTTCTGGCGCCGGCTGTACAAGATTGCGGAAAAAAAATATCGGATGGAGTAAGGGCCTGGTAATGAATAAAGGTTGTATTTTGGCGCGAGCGCCGGACGGGCAGATGCAAGGCGCCGCGACGCAGGCGATGCGGTGCCATCGTCGAGGAGCGGCAACGCAGCAGATGTCCGTCCGCCGCCGCGCCCCTGGGGGCCTGCAGCAAAATGTAGCCTTTATTCATTACCAGGCCCTAAACAGCTATGGTATCCAATCCTATTTTGATCTGAGGTAAAAGCCTATGCCTGCAATGGCAGCTCTGCCCGAATCCGCCGAATTGCTGGAACTCCGGAGCATATACAAAACCTACGGGTCAGGTGAGAGAAAATTCACCGCCCTGCAAGATATCAACCTGCAGATAAGACCGGGAGAGTTTGTCGCCATTCTTGGCCCCTCAGGGTGCGGCAAATCGACGCTGCTGCGTATCGTTACAGGATTGAATTCAGCGAGTTCGGGAACCGTCCTCTACAGAGGAAAGCCTCTAACCGGGATTAATCCTCACGCCACGATTGTCTTTCAGACATTTGCGCTCTACCCCTGGCTCACGGTTCAGGAGAACGTTGAACTGGCATTGAAAGCCCGGGGAGTTCCACCTGAATCCCGCCAATCCCGGGCCATTAAGCTCATCGATACAGTCGGACTGGACGGATTCGAATCCGCTTATCCCCGTGAGCTTTCAGGGGGGATGCGACAGAAGGTGGGCTTTGCCCGAGCCATGGCAGTCGAACCCGAACTCCTGTGCCTGGACGAACCCTTTTCGGCTCTCGATGTGCTATCCGCCGAAGCTCTGCGTGGAGAACTGATGGAGCTGTGGCTGAATAAATCCATTCCGACCCGGGCTATCCAGATGGTCACCCACAATATCGAAGAGGCTGTATTCATGGCGGACCGGCTTATTATCATGGATAAGGATCCCGGCCGTATTGTAGCTGAAATGTCCGTTGAGCTTCGCCACCCGCGTCAGAGAAAGGACACGGCATTTCAGGCGATCGTCGACAGAGTGTATGCAGCGGTGGCCGGAAAAACTCTGCCCGACGCGGAGGAATTGGGGCAAGTCCCCGGCAAGGGAATGACTCGGCGCTTGCCTGTCGCGCGCCTCAATGCATTAGCCGGATTGCTGGAAAAACTGTCGGCTGAAGGCGGACGAGTTGACATTTATCGCTTCGCAGCCGACATACAAATGGAGTTGGACGACCTCCTGCCCGTTGTTGAAGCGGGAGAATTACTCGGCTTTGTTCACGTTCAGGAGGGGGACCTGCAGCTTACGCCGCTCGGCCTCGCATACGCCGAAGCCAGTGTCCTTGGCCGGAAGGAGATGTTCGCGGGCCGCATTCTTCGCCTGCCCGTGATAAGCTGGATCTACGAAACACTGCAGCAGGATGACAATCAACGCGTGGCCAGGCAGTACTTTCTCGACAAGCTTCGACCCGACTTTCACGATCGTACCGAGAAGCAGCTGGAGCGGGCGATCAACTGGGGACGGTTTGCGGAGCTTTTCGCATTCGACAACGACACCGATGAACTCTACCTGGAATAGGATAATTGACAGGCCCTAACCCTCATTGCGACACCCAAAGTAACCTCGTTCGCTGATCAATTGCGCCACTCCCGCGGGCACAAGTTTCTTCCACCGCTCGTCGCCTTTCTGAATCATGGCGAGAACGTCACGGGGAAGAATCCCGAGCCGCGATCTGTCGTAGCTTTGAATTGGAACTATGAGGCGACTATCCACGAGATAGCGATATAGGTGACGAAGCTGGGGAGCAACATCCACATTTTCCACAGAAACAACTTCGCCTTTCGAGTCCAGAGCAGGATACACGAGCAGTTAAACTCCGAATTTAAAAAGTCTCCCAAAAGCTTCGAGAATGCCGCCCTCGAGATCCCTATAGTACTTTTCTTCAAACACCTGCGTAAGAGCAGGCATCCCGAGGGTGATGCCGATGCGTTTGATCTTAAAATGACTCAGATACACGGCGACGCTATAGAAATGCGCAAGATTGGTTATGAGGACCATTTTACCTAATTTTTCCAAAAGCGTTGCCCTGGCGAGAAAATCAGCAGCGGCGATTCCGGAATCGCCGGCGAGGTTTTGAAAAGTCATCTCCATGAGAATAACCGGCGGGTTCTCTCCCGACAAAGCATTAGCGGAAAATTGAGCGACGGCATTTTCCAGCATGTCCATCATCGTATTCGTGATTGGGCGAAAACTGCCCCTCAAGATGAGCACATGCTTTCCATAAAGAATTTCACCCGGTGAAACTGCCTCGCCGTCGGAAGTAAACATCGCTGCATCCGTCAAGCCTTGAACTACCAGTTGAAGGCTCATCAGTCGCGAATTCAGACCTGAAAAACAAGGGCCGGAAAACTTGATCATATCCACTTCGACTTGCTTGCGTGTCAGTTCATCCATTAAGGAGGCTATCAGCTTTTCCGGATTGTCGCGCAGGTAAATAGCGGCGTAAACCAGGTTTACGCCGATGATTCCCAGCGCTTCCTGTTCGTGCGTGCTTTCAGCCGCGAGCAGGCGCACGTGAATGGTGATTTCGCTTGGCTCGCTCCGAGGCTCCGCTTGGAACCGAACTCCTAACCAGCCATGGCCCTCCTCCTGCCGGGAATGGCTGCGGGCTGCGACTGTATTGGCAAAGACGAAGAAAGTGGTGGTTGCGCCACGTTTTGAAGCCAGTCGTTCAAGCAGGAGTGAATACTCATGATCCAGCATAGCTTCAAGCCGGTTCTTGCTAACATAGTGCTCGGCAGGGCCGTAAATCGC